>CALCNY010000144.1 GCA_937897585.1 uncultured Chitinophagaceae bacterium
ATTCCAACTCATTGCCCTTTTTAGGATTTAGTTTGTAATTTGTTTTATTTAAAACATAACTGAAGCCTATAGACGAAGTTTGTATATCTGAATTAACTGGTAGTTTTTTCTGAGATTTTATCAATGCTGTATCAATAGCCCCAGGCAATAGCACATTTTGTTGCCATTGAAAAAACACCTTTCCAACTTGACCAGACTGCATATCAAACTGACAACCAAATCTGGAATTGATTTGTAAAAAATTAGAATCTTTTTTGAACATGTCAAAAATAAAATCAAATCCAATAGGTGAGTGCAAAACATAAGGCCTGTTGAAACCCAGGCTCAGTCTTGGTGATTTGGGTTGTAATTGCTGCCATTTAAAGATTATTCTATCTCCAGACTTTAATACATTTTTCAAATCAAGGTTGACATCTCCAGTAAGCAATGTTTTTTGTGCATTTTGCGAAGCTGGCATTAATCCGACTAAAAAATTTATTTGATTTGTTTTCTTTGCTTTCAAATAAAGATTTAGAGTGGCACCCGTTCCAAGCATAGTAATAGTAGAAGGCTGAAGTTGAGTAAGAAAATTAAGTTCACTTATTTTTTTATCTACTTGAGACAGCAGATTTTTATTATATCCCGATTTATTTGTGATACCTAAATAACGTTGTAAAAATTCGTTTTTGATATTCGCATTTCCTGAAACACTGATGCTATCGATAATGTAATAAATACCTTTATCAACAATAAGATTAGCTGTAAGTTTATTATTTTCCCATGTTGTGCTATCAAGTCCTACTGATGCAAAGGGATAGCCATGGTTTTCATAGTAATTTATTATCTTATCACGCAGTTTTAGGAACTGATAAAATTCAATTTCTGTAATCCTATTTTTTTTAATGTAGAAACCCGCATTTTGTGACCATTCATTTTGAGTAGTGGACAAATTCAAACTTACTATGTTACAAGAAGGACCAGTAAATAAAAAGACAACAATAGAAGAGTCCGTTTTAATGATGCTATCTACAGAAGCTCCAGGAAATCCATTTTTGAATAAATATTCAGGCAATTTATTGACGTAGTTTTCTGCTGATTTGATAGAACTGAAATTTGTTACAATACCTGTTTTTAAAATAAAATTATTGGGTTGTGAAGGATTAAAAACAAATTGAAGATTTATATTCGAATTTGATTGCCCCAAAACATTAAACTGCTTCATACAAAGCGTAGAAAACAAAATGATGAACACTACAAATGAATAAGACTTAACTTGCATAATGAATTAGGTACAAAACAATTCATGTAAAACTACAATCTTTGGCGGGTATTTATATTCATATTCCATTTTGCAAACAAGCCTGTACATATTGCAATTTTCATTTTTCAACACAACTGCAACACAAACAAGCATTTTTAAGTGCTCTAAAAAATGAAATATCCAGTAATGATACTTTTATAGACCGTAATGACATCATTGAAACCATCTATTTTGGCGGAGGCACACCTAGCCTGCTTTCGATAAATGAACTTGATGAAATACTGCAAACGATTTATACTCAATTTAAAGTTTCTGTAAATGCAGAAATCACACTTGAGGCCAATCCCGACGATATTAATAGTGAAGTGGTTAACAACTGGGTCAAAATTGGAATAAATAGACTTAGTGTTGGTATACAAAGTTTTGTTGAAGAAGAACTCATTTGGATGAATCGTGCTCACACAGCAAAACACGCGATTGAGTGTATAGATATCATTCAAGAAAACGGTATTCAAAATTTCTCTGTTGATTTGATTTTTGGTGGACCCTTATTAAGCCATGAAGCTTTAGAAAAAAACATACAAATCATTTCATCAAAAAACATCCCGCATATTTCTTGTTATGCTTTAACTGTTGAAGAAAAAACGGCTTTACATCATTTTATTGCAACCAAGAAATCTCCGCCGACAAATAGCGAAAAACAAGCGGAACAATTTTTGATGACTATTAAACTTCTTGCAAACTTAGGCTATGAGCAATATGAGATCAGCAATTACGCCAAACCGAATATGAGAAGCAAACATAATAGTAGTTACTGGCAAGGAAAGCCCTATTGGGGATTTGGACCTGCAGCTCATTCTTTCAATGGAATCAATAAAAGAAGATGGAATATTTCAAATAACTTACTTTATATCAACAACTGGCTTAACAATACACCTGTTTTTGAAGAGGAAACACTCACTGATATTCAAAAATTGAATGAATACATCATGACTTCTCTTAGAACTATTGAAGGGATTGATTTAAAAATCGTCGAACAAAAATTTGGAGGAGAAAAAGCACATTTTTTATCAGATCAAGCGAAAGTTTTTTTGCACTCAAACAATTTACTGATACATTCAAACAGCATAAAGATTACTGAATCTGGTAAATTGTTTGCGGATGGTATTGCTTCAGATTTATTTTTTGATTAGGATTTTTTCAAATTAAAATTTACATTTGCTGCTTTAACAAAATTTTATATGAAATCTTTATTTTCTTTGCTGTTTATGTTTTTTGGTATTGCTGCTTTTGCACAAAAAGATACTACCATCACTGTTAATTTGCCCCATAAAAAATATGACAGTAGACACAGAAAACCTAGTGGTGAGGATAATACTATTAAAATCGCTCCTCTTGGTTTTATTTCCGGTGCATTCCCAGTATATTATGAGAGAGTCATCAATGATTTTTTTTCAGTGCAAGGTGGAATAGGACTTACCAGTACAAACTATATTAGAAATGCATTTCAAACTGTAGACAACCCTATAACTCCCAGCTATCCTTGGGGAACAAATAATGGAAATGTATACGACATTTCTGACGCTGCTTTAAAAATGAATCCTAGGAAAGCCAATTTAGGATTTTTAGTTTCAGTACAGCCTCGTATTTACTTTGACAGTGATGCGCCTGAAGAAAGTTTCATGGGCATTTCTTATGATTTTTATCGTTATAATTTTTCAATTCCAGGAATGGTGTATAATACCGGAGCAGGTGAATACCAGCATACAGGATCAGCAAAAAAAGAGCACGAAAATATTTCTGATGCGATGGTTTGGTTTGGATATCAGGATGTAATGGACAGAATTTCGATTGAATACTCTGCCGGATTGGGAATTAGAAATGTAAAAGGGACCAAATACTATTTTGCTGAAGATAATACAACTGGCAGCCCTGTAATTACTGAGGGATTTGCACCTTACAAACAAACACTCTTCAACTTCAACTTAGGTATCAGAGTTGGCTACCATTTTTAATACTAAATAAGCCATTCTTCAATAGCTTTCATAGCAGATTCAGCAGATTCATTTTGCCATAGTATTTTATATACTGTTTCAGCGATAGGCATATCTGCATTTATAGTTTGATTGATGTTATACATGCATCTTGCAGCATTGTAACCTTCAGCTACCATGCTCATTTCTAATTGTGCTGCTTTTACAGAATAGCCTTTCCCAATCATGTTTCCAAAAGTTCTGTTTCTGCTATGTAATGAATAGCATGTGACTAGTAAATCACCCATGTATACTGATGCTGCATAGTTGTTATGAGTTGTTCCAATTGCATTTTTCTTGTGTTCAATATAACCAACTTCTGCATTTATTATACCAGCTTTTCTTAAAAAGCCTGCCATTTCATCTGCGCTGTTGGCAATCAAAACGCTTAAGAAATTGTCGCCATAATCGAGGCCATGAGCAATCCCTGAAGCTACTGCGTAAATATTTTTAAGAATAGCTGCATATTGTACGCCATAAATATCTTTGTTTACAACTGTTCTTACATAAGATGATTTAAAATCATTTGCAAAAGTAGCTGTCATTAGTTCATCAATTCCTGAAAAAGTGAGATAAGACAATTTCTCTGCAGCTACTTCTTCAGCATGACAAGGTCCCATAACAGCGAAATAATCACTCAACGCAATATCAAAATGCTGGTTCAAATAATCGTTAAGCAATAAATTCTCTTCTGGTAAAATTCCTTTTACTGCAGAGATAATTTTTTTTCCTTTGAAACTATGTTTTTCTAGTTTATTAAGCACATCCACAACATAAGCAGAAGGAACTGCAATGATAATAACATCAGCATTTTCAATCAACTCATTCAAATTGGAAGTCAGGCTCAAAAGATTCATATCAAACCTTGCTGAAGAAAGATATTGTGGGTTGTGAGACCTTTTTTGAAATTGTTGAATAGCTGTTTCACTTCGATTCCACCAATACAAATGATGACCATTGTCTGAAAGTATTTTTGCAATTGCCGTTCCCCAGCTTCCGCTGCCAATGATTCCGTATTTCATTTTGGTTTTGATGAGTTTAGGAGATTTTGAAGGTTTAGAAAGTTTAGAAGGTTTAGGTTAAACCGAGTTTTTCGACCGCGAGTTGTGCTGCAATGTGGCCTGCATCTTTTTTATTAAAACCTTTTGCTTGTGCTATAATTTGTCCATCTACAGTTGCTGCAATCGTAAATAACCTCCTTCCATTTTCAATGCTTTCATCTAAGGTTGCAAATTCAACAGATTTACCATTCTTATTTGCCCAACCGTATAGTTTATTTTTTATGTTGATTTCGATTCCCTCAAGATCATCAGCAAATAAATGAGGCATGATGATATATTCTTCTACCCAACGTTGCGTTTTTTTATAGCCTTTATCCAGATAAACAGCTCCAATCAAGGCTTCCAGTGTATTTCCGAAAATTTGAGAAATCTTCAGTGCATTATCTGCTTTGTTATAAAAAGTGATTTTTTTCAAACCCATTTTTAAAGCGATTTCATTAAGCTTTTGTCGATTTACCATTTTGCTTCTCATCTCTGTGAGAAAACCTTCGCCTTTGTATGGATATTTTCTAAAAAGATAATGAGCGATGATTGAACTTAAAACTGCATCGCCTAAGAATTCAAGTCTTTCGTTGTTTTCATCTGCTCCTTCTCTAACAGAACGATGACTTAAAGCTGTTTTGTATAAAGCGAGATTACCCGGAGAAAATCCAAGAATATTAACTAGCTGTTTTTTAAAATCTTTCAGCTGAGGAGAACGAGAAAATAAATTTAAGATAAATTGCAAAGTGATGCTTTAAAAATAATTAACCGAAATTAAACTATTTTCAAGAATTTGAATTGTAATAAATTAAAGAAGAAAAATTAAGGAAGATATTTCTTTACAATCATAGAAGCATTGTGACCACCAAAACCAAAGGTGTTGCTTAATGCAGCATTCACAACTTTATGTTGAGCCTTGTTGAATGTAAAATTCAAATTTGGATCTAAGTCTGGATCGTCTGTGAAATGATTAATTGTAGGAGGAATGATATCCTTTGTAACAGCCATAATACAAGCCAATGCCTCTAATGCACCGGCAGCACCTAAGCAATGACCGGTCATACTTTTTGTAGAGCTGATGTTCAAGTTGTATGCATGATCACCAAAAACATTAAGTATCGCTTTTGTTTCTGCAATATCACCTAATGGCGTAGAAGTGCCATGAACATTAATGTAGTTAATATCTTCAGGTTTCATACCTGCGTCTTTCAATGCAACTTTCATTACATTATTAGCACCAAGTCCTTCGGGATGTGGAGCTGTAATATGATGAGCATCAGCGGTAGCGCCACCACCAGCGATTTCGCAATAGATTTTTGCACCTCTTGCCAAAGCGTGTTCAAGACTTTCAAGGACTAAAGCTCCAGAACCTTCTCCCATAACAAACCCGTCTCTGTCTTTGTCAAACGGACGGCTGGCTGTTTTAGGATCATCGTTTCTTTCACTTAGTGCTTTCATGGCATTGAAACCACCAAGACCTGCTACACTTATAACTGCTTCACTTCCACCGGTAATGATAATATCTGCTTTCCCCAAACGGATATTATCAAAAGCATCGATAATTGCATTGGTAGATGATGCGCAAGCACTAACTACAGCGTAATTAGGACCACGGAATCCATGACGCATGGATATTTGTCCGGCTGCGATATCCAAAATCATCTTGGGAATGAAAAAAGGATTGAAACGAGGGGTTCCATCACCTGCGGCAAAATTTAAAACTTCTTCCTGAAATGTAATCAAACCACCAATACCACTTGCGAAAATTACGCCCACTCTGTCGACATCAACATTTTCTTTATTGATTCCGGCATCTTTCACAGCTTCATCACTTGCTATCAAAGCAAACTGACAATAGCGATCGAGTTTTCTGGCTTCTTTTCTGTCAAGGTATTGAGTAGCATCAAAATCTTTAACCTCACAAGCAAATCGGGTTTTAAATTTAGTAACATCGAATTGTTGAATATAATCGCAGCCACCAACACCATTTTCGAGATTCTGCCAATATTCATCAACAGTTTTTCCCAATGGAGTTATGGCTCCTAATCCAGTAACGACTACACGTTTTAAATCCATACGATTTGCCTGTGAAAATTAAAAGATAAATTACTTGGCGTTTTCTTCCAAGTAAGAAACAGCTTGACCAACAGTTGTGATGGTTTCAGCTTGTTCATCAGGAATAGAAATATTAAATTCTTTTTCAAATTCCATAATTAATTCTACGGTGTCCAAGCTATCGGCACCTAGATCATTAGTGAATGAGGCTTCAGGGGTTACTTCTGCTTCATCAACACCTAATTTGTCAACAATAATTTTCTTTACTCTTGTTGCAATGTCTGACATGGTAATAAAATTTAGTTAAATACGGATGCAAAAATATACTTTTTGAGCTAATAAAAAAGAAATACTGATGGTTCTGCAATTTTATTTTCCACATCTAACTAAAATCAGTCATTAAAAGCATCCTAATTTTGAAAATTATGTATATTTATCTAGGTCTGTAAAGTAATAACCATCTAAAATAATATTTATGGGATTAAAGCAAATTAATCATGGTAGCTCTGAATACAGAAAAATGGTTGAGTTGAGGAATCAAATATTAAGACAGCCACTTGGACTAAGCTTTACTGAAGAAGAACTTGAACAGGAAAAAAATGAAATTTTGATTGCTGCATTTGATGAAGATGAAATCATTGGCTGCTGTATTCTAACAAAATTCAATGAGATTACATTGAGGTTGAGGCAAATGGCTGTTTTGGATAGTGTTCAAGGTACGGGAATCGGTGCTTCCATTGTGAGTTTTGCTGAAAATATTGCCAGAGACAAAGGGTTTAAATATATGGTAATGCACGCCAGGGATACCGCTTTGGGATTTTATGAGAAATTTGGATATAGTTCCAAAGGAGATGTATTTATAGAAGTGAATTTACCTCATCATGTTATGGAGAAGGAGTTGGAATAGAAAGGATTGGGGGATGAGTGACAAGGAATTAGGAATAAGGGATTTGTGGATTGTGATTCGAGATTTTAAAGGGTTTTCGGGGCAATTTTTTCTTTGCATAATTTTCTTAATGCATCTAATTCTTCTGCCAATGCCTCTTTGGGTATCAGAAAAAATGATTTGCTGGTAAAATATAAATGAATGAAATGTGGACTCTCAATCCATGTGCTGAACTCTTTCCAATTAAAACTTCTCGAAGCATTTCCGGTTTCAAGCGTCAATGATACTTCTGTAAAAGACAATTTAAATGTCTGTTTAAATGAAGGTGATTTCTTGTAAATAATTCTTGGCAATAAAAACCAAAATAGGATCATCATCATTACCCACAAAAAAGAACTTAATAAAAATGCAACCGGAGATATTTTTTTAAAGAAGAAAAGTGCAGCGGAAAATATAGCAAAAACATTTACCAGAATCATCATTACTTTTATTTCTTTTCTAGTGATGAAGTGATAACGAAGTGCCTGGATTGTTTTTTGTTTGTCGTATTGGAAAGTTTTTGAAATCATTGATTGCTATTTGCTGTTTGGTGTTTGTTGTTTATTGTTTAAGACGATTTGCTGGTTAAAAGGTTTGGCAATCCAACATCCAGCTTATCTAGCTCTATCAGGCCTATCCAGCTTTTGATTTTTTAATTTCTGACATCTTTTTCGTCGATGCTCCATTCTCCAAGTGTTTCACCTTTTATTCCAATGAATACAACTTTCATTATTCTTTCATTTTTTTTGCCGCTGAAAGAAATTTTTGCAAAGTTCTGTGCTTCTATCAATGTGTTGGGTTCTCTGAAAGGATTGTTTAATTCAGCTCCATTTACTTTACTGACGCCCGATGTGTAAGGAGATACAGTGATGTCGTATAAAGGATATAAGTTTTCTCTTGAGTATTTAATTATTTCGCTGTGATGGCGATCTCCCGTAAGAAAAATCACTCCTTTGATTTTTTTGTCTGACAGGAAATGTAATAACTGGTTGTATTCGTAAGGATACTCCTGCATACATTCATATTTATTATTCGGATTTAAAACCTGACTACCAGTTACAATGATTTTAAATGGCGCGTTGCTGAATAGAAGTGCATTTTCCAGCCATTTCATTTGCTGTTTTCCGAAATAAGATTTTTCAGTGTTTGGCAAACCATCTAAGGTATCTGCTATTGAAGGTTCTGAACGAAAATATCGGTCATCTGTTAAAAAGAAATCTACATCACCATAATTGAATTGAGAATAATTACCTTTTTTGTCTTCTCCTGAAGTTGGATTTAGCCAATAGTTATTGAAAATTTCTCTGCTGGCATCTTTCAACAAATAACTTGAACCCGCATCATTTGGGCCGTAATCATGGTCATCCCAAATTGCATATTGAGGCATACTCGCCATAAACTTCTGTAAAATTGGAGTAGCTCTGTCATGAGACGCTCTATAGTTCAAACCCCAAGCTGATGAATAGTCAACTTCTCTTGTGTACCAATTGTCGCCAAGCCAGATATGAAAATCTGATTTAGTGTTTGTCATGGTCTCAAATATTGAGGAATCGCTGCCATAAGGCTTTCCAGGTCTGTCGTATTTTGATTCATTGAAATAAGCACAACTACCAGTTAAGAAACTGAAATCTGGGGCAGGCTTTCTCCACTGCCATAAATCTTTAGTTGTGAATTTTGTTTCAAAAGGAAGTGATACTTTTTTACCATCTATTAATATATCATAATTATAAGTTGTACCGAATTCCAATCCATTCAACTCAATTTTTATGGGATTAAACGATTTTCCTAACTCACCTTTGTACCTTACCAATACAGCGTTTGAATGAATTGAATTTGCATTTTTGGGATAATACTTTACAGCAACTTTTTTTACTTGAGGTCCTACTTCCACCCAAATTGAAGCTGTTCTCAATTCAATATTTCCTGCCCACGGACCGCTTATTAGTTTAGAGTTTTGTTGAGCGTTTGATGTGATGCAACAAAATAAAATCAACAAAATGTAAAGTGATTTTCTTTTCATAAAAGGAAATTGAGGTTGCAAGATACTGAAGGTTTGGGTGGCTTCGATGGTTTTACAGCTTTTCATTTTGTTTATGTCTATCCGCATCTCTTAATGTTTTCTTTTCAATATTCTTTTGTAAAGCCTCATTCAGATTGACTCCTGTTTGATTTGCGAGGCAGATTAATACCCACAATACATCAGCCATTTCATCAGCAATTTCTTTTCCTTTATCGGATTCTTTAAAAGATTGTTCCCCATATTTTCTAACCATCAATCTACTCAATTCGCCCACTTCTTCCATAAGTATTCCCAAATTAGTCAACTCATTGAAATAGCGCACTCCTATTGTTTTGATCCATTCGTCGATTTTAGCCTGTGCTTCAGTTAGTGTTAATTGATGCATTGCTTTTATTGGTTTTTTTTGAATTTTTACTTTTTACTTTTAAATTAATGTAGAAACGTGCACTACTCTTTATTCTTCGAATCTATCCAAATTGTGATAGGTCCATCGTTTAACAAACTTACTTTCATGTCTGCTCCGAAAATACCTGTTTGGATATTTTTTCCTAAATCTTTTTGCAGTTGCAAGATAAGTTTTTGATAAACAGGAATTGCAAATTCCGATTTGCTAGCATTAATGTAACTTGGACGGTTACCCTTCTTCGTTAGTGCGTGTAAAGTAAATTGGCTTACCAGCAAAATATCGCCACCACTGTCTTTCACAGAAATATTAGGAATTTTATTTTCGTCATCAAAAATTCTGAGGTTGATGATTTTATTACTTAACCATTCAATATCATCATCATTATCTGTGTTTTCAATTCCTACAAAAACAAGCAAACCATTTTCGATAGACGAATTTATTTTGCCATCAATTTCTACACCTGCATGAGTAACTCTTTGAATTAAAACCCTCATTTTATTACAGCTATTTTTCAATAATTATTAGGCGAAATTACTGAGTAAAAAGTTTATTAGTGAAATAACATTACATCTACAAAATTTAATAACAAATAAAAAATTTATTCTTTCCACAAAAAGTGCAAAACTCTTGAAAATCAACACGCATCTGACTTACATTATTTTACAGATATTTTGTCCACACCTTGTTGATATTTAGAAGCCGATTGGATGAGATACATCAGATATTTTCGTTGACCTCTAAATCGAGATTCACATAACTTACTAACTAACAAAAGAGATATTATGCCAACAAAAAAGCAATCACCAAAAGCGCTCAGCTTCCAGCGTCAGTTCACAAGGGACGACGTTAGTCCTTACGACATGTTTGATTATGATTACCGTACCTCAGTTATTAAAAACCCAAGTGGTGAGGTCGTATTCCAAATGGATGACGTAGAAGTTCCAAAACAATGGAGCCAGATTGCAACAGATATATTAGCACAGAAATATTTTAGAAAAGCAGGCGTTCCAAAAGCTGATGGAACTACCGGTAGAGAAACCACCGTTAAACAAGTGGCACACCGTATGGCTCATTGCTGGAGAGTATGGGGTGAAAAATATAATTACTTCGCCTCTGCTAATGATGCTCAGGTATTCTATGATGAGTTAGTGTATTGCATTTTAAATCAAGCTTGTGTTCCAAATAGTCCTCAGTGGTTTAATACCGGTTTACATGAAGTATACGGTATTACAGGAAAACCTCAAGGTCATTATTACGTTGATCCAAAAGATGGTCAATTAAAAAAATCAACTTCTGCATATGAGCGTCCTCAGCCACATGCTTGTTTTATATTGAGTGTTGATGATGATTTAGTAAACGAAGGTGGCATCATGGATCTTTGGGTTAGAGAAGCTAGAATCTTCAAATATGGTAGTGGTGTTGGAACAAATTTCAGCAGCATCCGTGGTGAAGGAGAAAAATTAAGTGGTGGTGGAACATCAAGTGGATTGATGAGTTTCTTGAAGATTGGTGATCGTGCTGCAGGAGCTATCAAAAGTGGTGGAACAACAAGACGTGCTGCTAAAATGGTTTGCTTGGATTTAGACCATCCTGAAATCATGGAATTCGTAACCTGGAAATTAAAAGAAGAAGATAAAGTAGCTGCACTTATTGCTGCAGGATATGCAAGTGATTACGAAGGTGAAGCATACAGAACTGTTAGCGGACAAAATAGCAACAACTCAGTACGTATACCTAACTCTTTCTTCAAAGTTTTGGATGCCAATGGCGAATGGGAATTAAAAGCCAGAAGCACAGGCAAAACCATGAAGACGGTAAAAGCTCAGGAATTATGGGATCAAATCAATTATGCAGCTTGGCGTTGTGCTGATCCAGGAACACAATATGATACGACCATCAACGAATGGCATACTTGTCCTGAAGGTGGTCCAATCCGCGCTTCTAATCCTTGTAGTGAATATATGTTCCTTGATAACACGGCTTGTAATTTAGCGAGTGTGAATCTTCGTCGTTTCTTCAATGAAGACAATAACCTTTTCGATGTAAAAGGATTTGAATATACTTGTCGTCTTTGGACTGTAGTTCTTGAAATTTCAGTTTTGATGGCTCAGTTCCCTTCAAAAGAAGTAGCTCAATTGAGTTATGATTACAGAACTTTAGGATTGGGTTATGCTAACCTTGGAAGTATGTTGATGGTAAGCGGTATCGCTTACGACAGCGAACAAGCAAGAGGTATTGCAGGAGCTATCACCGCAATAATGACTGGTATTGCTTACAAGACTTCAGCTGAAATGGCCGGATTCCTTGGCACTTTCGATAGATACAAAGAGAACAAACATCATATGCTTAAAGTAATGCACAATCATCGTGCAGCTGCTTATGATGCGATGGACGCTTACGATGGCATTGAAATCAAACCTCATGGTATCAACGCTAAATATTGTCCGGATTATTTATTGAAATCAGCTACCAAAGCATGGGATGATGCGGTTCAATTAGGTGAGAAAAATGGATATCGTAATGCACAAACTACTGTAATTGCTCCAACAGGAACGATTGGCTTGGTAATGGATTGTGATACTACAGGTGTTGAACCAGATTTCGCTTTGGTTAAATTCAAAAAATTAAGTGGTGGTGGTTATTTCAAAATCATCAACCAAAGTGTGCCACAAGCATTACGCAATCTTAAATATTCAGAAAAAGAAATTGAAGAGATTGTTAACTATGCAAAAGGACATGCAACTTTAAAAGGTGCTCCTTACATCAATGAAGAATCATTATTAGCAAAAGGTTTCTTGCCTGCAGAAATTGAAAAATTGAATGCGGCCATGGCCAGTGCTTTTGAAATCGGATTTGTATTCAATGTTTATACTTTAGGTGAAGCATGCTTACAACGTCTTGGTTTCACTGCAGATCAATACAGTGATTTCGGTTGGAGTTTATTGGAAGCATTGGGATACACAGACGAACAAATTGATGCTGCTAATATCTATGTATGTGGTACGATGACAGTAGAAGGTGCTCCATATTTGAAAGACGAGCATTTATCTGTATTTGATTGCGCTAATAAATGTGGTCAAACAGGAGAAAGATATATTCATGCACATGGTCACATCCGTATGATGGCTGCTGCACAACCATTCTTAAGTGGTGCCATTAGTAAAACCATCAACCTTCCAAATGAAGCAACTGTTGAAGAGATTGCTGATTCATATCGCTTAAGCTGGGAGTTGGGATTGAAAGCGTGTGCGCTTTACCGTGATGGTTCTAAATTGAGCCAGCCATTGAGCAACAAATCAGATAAGAAGAAAAAAGTTTCTGACGAATCAGAAGAAAAAGAAGAAATACAAGATACAGTTGGAGAAAGTACATTCGTAGATATGGGCAAATTGACCATTGATGAATTGCTTGAAGAAATGAACAAGCGTGTACAAAACAGTGCTGATACTTCTTTGAAGCGTCAATTGGCAATGATTGTTGAGCGCAGAGCTTTACCAGCAAAACGCAGAGGCTTTACACAAAAAGCTAAAATCAACGGACAAGCTTTATTCTTAAGAACCGGAGAATACAATGATGGTACTTTAGGAGAAATCTTCATTGATATGGCGAAAGAAGGTGCTACTATGCGTAGTATGTTGAACTGCTTTGCTATCGCAATTTCTATCGGTTTGCAATATGGTGTTCCTTTAGAAGAATACGTTGAGAAATTTGTATTCACTCGTTTCGAACCAGCAGGTCGCGTAGAGCATCCAAATATTAAAACAACGACTTCTATCATCGACTTTATGTTCCGTTCATTGGCCTACGAATATTTAGGCAGAACTGACCTGGTTCATGTTCTTGATAAACCAGAAGTTGGAAATTTAGGAAATGAAGATTGGGATGATCAACCAACTATTGGCGACAGAACTCCAGAATTGAGTGAGGTAAGAGTTGTAGGCAATGCTGATGCTGATGTAAAATCACACAGAGCTGCAAGTCCTGCAAAAGCTACTTCATCATTGGATGCTGTGAGTGCAGCGAATAAATCTATGCAAGGAGATGCGCCTGCATGTAATACTTGCGGCCATATCACTGTAAGAAGCGGTACTTGTTACAAATGTTTGAATTGCGGCAACAGTTTAGGTTGCAGCTAAAGATAGTGTCTGATTAATTGCAAAACACCAAGCCATCGGAGTAAAATCTGGTGGCTTTTTTCATGCCTCCCCTAACCCCTCCAAGGTAGGGGAATGATTGGTGCGGAGATTTGTCGGCAAGGGAATAAGAATTTTGATTGAGGATTTGAGGAGGTGGAAACATTTTATATTTCATATTTATAATTTCAATCCTTCTTCTTCTAAACTCTCATGTTTAAATTTTTGTTTTTTTATTTATACCGAACGTGTTTCAAAAATTGGTTTTGGGCAACGCGAAAGCTCTCGCGGTTAAAATTTTTCAGAGGGGGCTGTATTAATGCAATACAGCCCCCTCTGAAAAATTTCAACCCCGAGGCTTTGGCTCAGCC
>CALCNY010000145.1 GCA_937897585.1 uncultured Chitinophagaceae bacterium
ACTGGAGTTCAGACGTGTGCTCTTCCGATCTAAAGTCCATCTACTTTGTATAATAATTGAACCTTATCTGCATCTTTTGTTTCTAGGAAAATATTTAGATTATTGCCTTGGTCAAACCATTTTGTAATAGGCTTGTATGGATTGTCTTCCTTTTCTGCGGCTTTATTTCTTTTTTTCTTAAGTGTTTCCGGATTAGGGAAGTAATCTGCAAATACGCTTCTGATGGCCTTTTCAACAAGATTATAGGCAACTTGATATGGACCTTCTTGTTCGCCTTCGTAAACCAATTCTACTTTTCCTGTAATTGAAGGAATAATGCCAGTAAGGTCGCTGATCCAAACTTGTGTTTGTGATTCGTTATTGATAATCGCTCTTCTTTCAGCAGCACTTAACGCATTTTCATATGCTGAAATAGTAAGTCTCGCGCTGACACCGCTTTTTTTATCTACGAGTTCCGAACTTCTTGCTTCAAAAGAAACTTGTTCAATCAATCTGCTGATTAAATCACTCACTTGAATTTTATCTTGTTGTGATTTTATTTTATTGGCTTCCTGTGCGGTAATGGAAAGTGAAGTTTCAATCGACTTTGGATAGTGCGTTAAAATCTGACTTTGAATCCTGTCTTTTAATGGCGTTACGATACTTCCTCTGTTCGTGTAGTCTTCGGGGTTAGCCGTGAAGACAAATAGAATATCCAGTGGTAATCTTAATTTAAATCCTCTGATTTGTAAATCACCTTCTTCCAAAATATTAAATAATGAAACCTGAATTCTTGCTTGTAAATCGGGTAGTTCATTAATCACAAAAATACTTCTGTTGCTACGTGGGATAATTCCATAATGTAAAACTCTTTCATCGGCGAAACTGAGTTTTAAATTTGCTGCTTTGATAGGATCGATATCGCCAATTAAATCGGCAACACTTACATCGGGCGTAGCGAGTTTTTCGCCATAACGTTGTGATTTATGCATCCATTCAATGGACGTTTCATCACCTTTCTCATTGATTAAATCTATAGAATATCTTGAGATAGGATGATAAGGATCGTCATTGATTTCAGAGCCGGCTATTACAGGAATATATTCATCGAGCAAATCTGTCATTTGCCTTGCCATTCTTGTTTTCGCCTGACCTCTCAAACCTAGAAATAAAATATTGTGTTTACTTAATAGAGCTCTCTCTGTTTCAGGAATAACCGTGTCTTCATATCCCAAGATGCCAGGAAAAGGATTCTCTTTTTTTGTAAGCTTCGTAATGAGATTGTCTCTGATTTCATCTTTAATAGATTTTGAAACCCAGCCTGATTTTTTTAATGCTCCTAATGTTTTTATGTTGTTCATTTTTTAGCCCCCTTTAATTCCCCCAAGGGGGAAGATTATTGTGTTATGTTAATGCCATCTCAATCTAAAAAAGGATGAAATGGAATGAGTTTTATTTAGAATTCAATCTTTATTAATTTACCATATTTAACTGCTTTCAACTCCCCTCTCTATTGGAGAGGGGTTGGGGGAGAGGCTAAATAATCGTCTTACTCTTCCCACTTTCAAAATCTCTGAAAATAAATGCGCCTAATTTATCTAATGAAGCAAAGAACGCTTTGCCGTTATTTGTTTCGGTGAATTCCTGAACGAACTTTTGTAAGTAAGGATCGCTGGCAATCATGAAAGTAGTGATCGGTATTTTTAATTTCTTGCATTGTGCCGCGAGATTCAAACAACGGTTCAATATTTTTCTGTCGATACCAAAACTATTTTTGTAATAATTTTTTCCCTCTTTCAAGCATGTTGGTTTTCCATCGGTGATCATGAAAATCTGTTTGTTGGGATTTCTTCTTTTTCTCAACACTTCCATAGCCAATTCTAATCCTGCAACGGTGTTGGTGTGGTATGGTCCTACTTGAAGATAAGGCAGGTCTTTGATTTCTATCATCCACGCATCATTTCCAAAAACTAAAATATCTAATGTGTCTTTTGGATATTTGGTTTTAATCAATTCACTCAATGCCATCGCTACTTTTTTAGCAGGGGTGATTCTATCTTCACCATAAAGAATCATAGAGTGGGAGATGTCGATCATCAATACAGTTGAAGTCTGTGCTTTAAAATCAGTTTCTCTGATTTCTAAATCATCCTCATGCATACTAAAACTATCTATGCCATGATTGACCTGCGCGTTTCTTATGGATGAAGTAAAATCAATTTGTTCCATAGTATCTCCAAATTGAAATGGTCTGGTTTCAGGGTTGATTTCATCTCCGTTGCCCGACTTAAAAGTTTGGTGATTACCTTTTTTTGTTTTCTTGATTTTTCCGAAAATTTCTTCCAGACTTTTCTTTCTAATGCTCTGCTCGGTTTTGGAAGTAATTTTTATTTCTCCTGTCTGATTGTTCTCATCGATGTAGCCTTTGGATTTTAAATCTTCAATAAAATCTCCGATACCATATTCGTCATCAGTAAGTTTATATTCTTTATCTAATTCTGTTAACCATTGAATGGCTTCGTTGAAATCGCCACTGGTGTATGTTAGCAATTGAGTGAATATTTCAAATAGCTTTTCAAAATTGCTTTTTGAATTGTCTTGAGGGTTATATTTTGAAAAATGAAAACTGCGCATGATTGTTTTACTTACACAAGTTAATCAACAAATAACTATTGCTATTGTTTAAATGCGAAAAAAAAGAGGTGGACTCAAATTAATGAGAACACCTCTTTTTTATTCTTTGTATAAGATTAAGGCTTAGCTGTATCTGTATTACTTACCATTTTTTTGATTTGAGGGTAAGAATAACTGCTATCTTTCATTTTGTTCATCATTTTTTCTTGTTCTTCTCTTCTTTTGAACTCTTCATGAATTTGGGAAATACCAGTTAATAAGCCATTGTTTTTATCTTCTTCAGATGACAAAGCTTCTCTTTTACCTTCAGGCAAACCTTGATAAAAAGCAGCTTGTTGTTGCATGTCTTTAGTTAAAGACTTTTCGATCTTTGATATTAACGCAGTGTCTCCGGCTTTATAAGAAGAGTAAAGCATTTGCATAGAAATTTGATTATGTTGTTGAAAGCGACCTGCCATACCATAAGGAATGTTTTCCTGGTCCATCAAGGAATCGCATCTGTTTAGTAATTTCTTTGCATCTTCTTTTCTTCCCGCATCTGCTAAAGCACCCGCTGATTGTGCGTATGCCAATCGAATGCTGTTTAAATGTCTGCGATTTTCCTCATCAAAATACACACCTTTTGTTTGCGCATTTCCAGAAGCAAATTTCTCTTTATCCAACATGTTTTTCACCACCCAATCTTGATTTACACCACCATTGTCAACTGGCACCAAACGGTAAGTCATACCGTCTTGACGAAGGTATCTTTGGAATCCTAATTCATCATAAGGGGAAGTGAAATAAATTGGGCGCTTCCATTTATTGGCAGCTATGATATTTAAAATAGCTGCATCGTTTTTGTAGATGTAATTTTTCTCAATTTTAAATCTCAATGAATCAACAACTGCATCGTTGGCATTGACCGTGCCATTTTGCTTAACCATATTGATATCTACTGGAACAGACACCAATTGAGAAGGGAAGGTGTTCATAATTTCTCCTTCGTTTACAATGGCTCCTTTTGCAGGGTCATCAGAACCAGCATAATCTTTCATCATGGTATATAAATCCATGTATTTATTTGAATTTGCTGCTGGACTATATCTTACTACATCTCTTGTTGAACCTTCGATTTGTGATGCAGACCAGATCGGATCTATAGGGTCGCTTTGATTTACTTTGTAACGCAATTCGTTAATATACCAATCTGTGCCCAACAAACTGCTGTTGATAACGCGTACGTCTGTACGAATGCCTTCAACTTCTTGAGCATACCACAATGGGTAAGTATCGTTATCTCCAAATGAAATCAAAATGGCATTTGGTGCACAACTTTCCAGATAATCTTTCGCTAAATCTCTGGCTAGTAATTTCTGACTTCTGTCATGGTCGTCCCATTCTTGATTTGCCATAATAACAGGTACTGCTAGAAGACAAACTAACGCTGCTGCATAGCCGCCTATCTTATCGTTTTTCAGTAATCCTGAAAGCAAATCTCTGATGTATAAAACTCCTAATCCAATCCAGATGGCAAATGCATAAAACGAACCTACATAGGCATAGTCTCGCTCACGTGGTTGGTTGCCCGCTTGATTCAAATAAAGACAAATGGCAATACCTGTAAAGAAAAATAACAGTCCTGTTACTAAAGCATCTTTTTTGTCTTTTTTATATTGATAAATAATGCCTAAAATACCTAAGATAAAAGGAAGCATAAAAAGCTTGTTATTGGCTTTATTATTTTTAAGCGTATCAGGCAAAGTTTCTTGGTCGCCTAAGCGAATTTTGTCGTAAAAACCGATGCCCGTTTTCCAGTTGCCGTCTCTTACATTGCTCATGTTGGTACCTTGAATGTCATTTTGTTTTCCTGCAAAATTCCACATGAAATAACGCCAGTACATCCAGTTGATTTGATAGTCTAAGAAGAAACCAATATTTTCAGACATAGTAGGGGCGCGCTCATAAGAACCATCCTGGTTTTTTCCTATACCTGCCCAACTAGCATAATAGTCTGCATGGCCTTGATCATTACTTTGATCCCACATACGAGGGAAAATATGTTTGTCGGCATCAGCATATACATATTGTACTTTTCTGCCGTTCTTTTCGTATTTGCCATTTGATTTTATATAAGTTTCCTCTGTTTTTGCTTCCTGAATTTGAGCGGTAAAATCCTGGCCATACAAAATAGGCCAATCGCCATATTGCTCACGACTAACATAACCCACCAAACTCACTGGATTGTCAACATTGAACATATCTACACTTGGATCGGCAGAGCTTCTAACCATTGTAGTGAAATAAGTGGAAAATCCTAGCATCATAAATGCAAAACTCCACAAACCCAATTTCAAAAAGTTCCAGTCTCTGCTTTTTGCAATTCTTAATCCGAAAAAAACGAGTACACCCAGCAATACAAAGAAAAATGCAAAGCCAGTAAAGAATGGCATTCCAAAGCTATTTACAAAAAGAATATCCATGTTTCCTGCGCCTTTGATACTCCATTGAATCACTGCTTTTTGAACCAATCCGGTAATAATACAGCCAATAAGGAAAGCAAAGAAAGTGCCCCATGTTGTTGAATTGTATCTCTTGAAATAATAAATAATAACAATTGCAGGAATCGTCAATAAATTCAATAAGTGAACGCCAATTGACAAGCCCATCAGATAGAATATAAGAATAATCCATCTGTCAGCTTTTGTGAAATGGCCTTTGATGCCTTGTTCTTGTTCTTCAGTAACAGCCTGTTCCCATTTTACCATCGCCCAAAACACAATTGCAGTAAAAAAAGAAGATAAGGCATACACTTCACCTTCTACAGCGCTGTACCAAAATGAATCAGAGAAAGTATAAGCCAATGCTCCAACTACACCAGCTGACATGATAGCGAAAATATTTCCAGTTGTAAGTTCGTCTTGATTTTTCATCACAATCTTGCGGGCAAAATGCGTGATGGTCCAAAAAAGAAATAATATGGTAAAACCACTCGCTAAAGCACTCATGGTGTTTATCCCAGTAGCAGCATGGTGAGGATCAAAAGGAATCATGAAAAGTCGACCGATAAGCACAAACAAAGGCGCTCCAGGAGGGTGGGGAATTTGTAATTTGTAAGCGCTGGAAGCAAATTCTCCGCAATCCCATAAGCTGCCGGTAGCCTCCATTGTCATTAAATAAACGGCACAAGCAATCAGGCAAACTGCCCAACCTGTGATGTTGTTAATCTTTTTGTAGTTCATACGTATTATTTATAAGTGGGCAAATATACTTATGTTTAGTTTTATTTGGACATGGCAGGGGAATATTAAAAAGTAAAAATTTGAATTACTGGATAAAGATGGATAGGCTGGATAAGCTAGATAGGCTGGATAAGCTGGATAAGCTGGATAAGCTAGATAGGCTAGATAGGATGGATAAGCTAGATGCTAGATATCCATATTTCTGAGCGATGTCTCCAGAAAGGGACGTTGCGTTATAAAAAAAGATTTGTTTAAAAGGTTCAAGATGTTCAATAGGTTCAATAAGTTTATTTCTGAATAAAATGTAATCTTTTGAACATATTGAACCAATGAAACCTTTTGAACAACAAACAACAAACGATAAACAACAAACATATCCTCATAACTTTGTCCCCCATGAAAAAAGCGTTCATCCAACTTCATATAGCAGTTTTCCTGGCCGGTTTCACAGCAATTTTAGGAAAGCTGATTGAATTGAACGAAGGCTTGTTAGTTTGGTATCGTTTAATCATTTCAGTTATTATCATTGCTGTAATCAGTTTTTTTAAAGGGGAGCTACAAGGAATTAGTAGAAGGGATTTCTTTCGCATTTCAAGGGTAGGGCTAATATTGGCTTTGCATTGGGTGACATTTTATGGAAGTGTAAAATATGCAAATGCTTCTGTTGCGGTAGTTTGTATTTCGGGTGCCGGATTTTTTTCAGCATTGCTCGAGCCGATAATTTTAAATAAGAAAATTGTAGTGGTAGAATTGGTTTTGGGCTTGCTAGCTATTATAGGTATCTATATTATTTTTGATTTTCATCCTCAATATCAGGTTGGTATTATTTTCGGAGTCATCTCAGCATTTGGCAGTGCGTTGTTTCCAATTTACAACAAAAGATTGTTGAATGATTTTTCTGCAGAAACATTGATTCTGTTTGAGTTTGCAGGAGGATTGTTTTTGCTAAGTTGCTTCTTGCCTTTTTATTTCTTGAAGTTTAGTCCTGACTATTTTTGGCCTTCAGGAACAGACTGGATTTGGCTTTTGGTATTGAGCATTTTTTGTACTGTTATCGCATTTGATTTGCAACTGCAATCTTTGAAAAAAATATCAGCATTTACTCAAAACCTAACGTACAATTTGGAGCCTGTTTATGGCGTTTTGTTGGCCTTTCTGATTTTTAAAGAACACAATATATTGAGTATTCATTTTTATATCGGTGTTGGATTTATTGTATTGGCAGTATTGCTTCAAATGATAAGAATAATCTTAAGTCCCGCAAGAATTAAAGGAAATTAATCTCCCATTTAATTGCTGCGAAATATCCAAACATAGCACTTACACCGCAGTATTTTTCCTTAGACAATTGCACGGCTCTTTCAACTTTAGGTTTGTCTGTTGCTGAAACTTTAATGGAGTAAACAATTGTTACGTTGTCGTAAATCTTAGGATGTTCTTCAGTTAATGAAGCCTCTATATCAATTGAAAAATCAGTGAAATCTACTTTCATTTTTTGTAAAATCGACACTACATCGATTCCTGTGCAACCTGCTAAAGCGGAGAGCATGAGTTTTTTTGGGCTGGGGGCGCCAGATCCGGTGGGCGCATCAGAACTGTCCATTTTGAATTTAAATGCATCAATTGATGATTCAAATGCAAAATTTTCTATGTGTTTGGTTGTAATTTTGTGCATATTCATAGCTGATTTATTAAGATTTTAGAACAAATCTCTGGAAAGAAAGGATTTTTTTCCACGTTTTGGAAAAATACTTTACATGAAACTTTATTTATTCAGTTAATTCCCTACCTTTGCCGTCCAAAAATAAGGAACATGGCTAGAGTATGTCTATTAACGGGTAAGAAACCAATTACAGGTAATAAGGTTTCTCACTCTAACATCAAAACAAAACGCAGGTTTTTACCAAATTTGCAAACCAAGCGTTATTTTTTGGCTGAAGAAGACAAGTGGGTTACATTGAAATTGTCTTCAGAAGCTATAAGAACCATCAATAAAAATGGTCTGTACAGTGTAGTAAAAGAATTACGTGCTGCAGGTGAAAAAATTTAATCAGTGTTAAAACAATAAAAAATGGCAAAGAAAGGTAACAGGGTTCAGGTGATTTTGGAGTGTACCGAGCACAAGACCAGTGGTCAGCCGGGTACAAGCCGTTACATTACCAACAAGAACAAAAAAAATACTCCAGAACGTATGGAGTTGAAAAAGTATAACTCTATCCTTAAAAAGGTTACAGTTCACAAAGAAATTAAATAATAAATCGATTTATTGATTCAGATACATGTATTGTATCGATTTTTAAATCATCAAAATAACAACAATGGCAAAAGCAGCTAAAACCGCGATTAAAACTAAAGATCAAAAAGCAGCAGCAGAAGCGAAAAACTGGACAAAAGTGATTCGTACCTTGCGCAGTCCTAAATCTGGTGCCTATACCTTCAAAGAAGCTATGGTTCACAAAGATAAAATCAAAGATTTCTTAGGTCAATAGTATTTTTAAGTTGAGAAATTATTGTAAAGCTGTTCTGTTATTTCAGAATGGCTTTATTCGTTTTTAGAAGTTTATTTTTTTTAAGCATTTTATTCACTGCACATGGGATTATTTGATAAATTATTCGGTAAAAAAGAACAAAAAGAATCACTGGATCAGGGATTGCAAAAGACCAAAGAAGGTTTCTTTAGCAAAATCGCCAAAGCTGTTGCAGGAAAAAGTACGGTGGATGCTGATGTATTGGATGATATTGAAGAAGCTTTGGTTGGCGCTGATGTTGGTATAGCAACAACAGTTAAAATTATAGAACAGCTTGAAAAAAGAATCGCTCGCGATAAATATTTAAATACAAGCGAGCTGAACAACATCATCAAAGAAGAAATTCAGCATATTTTGGTGTCATCGCCACAAGACACTGATTATATAAATTATGAATTACCTGCCGGACATAAACCTCACATTATACTAGTGGTAGGTGTAAACGGAGTAGGCAAAACAACTACCATTGGTAAGTTGGCACATAATTTTTCATTAGCAGGGAAATCAGTTTTACTGGGCGCTGCAGATACTTTCAGAGCGGCAGCTGTGGATCAGTTGACCATCTGGAGTGAAAGAACAAATGTTCCGATTGTAAAAAAAGAAATGGGCAGCGATCCTGCTTCTGTGGCATACGATACAGTAATAAGTGGCGTTGCAAAAAATGTAGATGTTATTCTAATTGATACTGCAGGAAGATTACATAACAAAGCTCATCTCATGGATGAATTATCCAAGATAAAAAGAGTTATACAAAAAGTAATTCCTGATGCACCTCATGAAGTGATGTTGGTTTTGGATGGAAGTACTGGACAGAACGCACTAGAACAAGCCAAACATTTTACCGCAGCTACAGATGTTACGGCATTAGCCATAACTAAATTAGATGGTACAGCAAAAGGTGGCGTTGTATTGGCAATCGCTGATCAGTTTAAAATCCCAGTGAAATTTATTGGAGTAGGAGAGAAAGCTACCGACTTACTTGTTTTCGATAAACAGGATTTTGTGGATGGGTTGTTTCAGATGGGAAGCTAATTTGATAATTAGAAGATGAGATGATTTGAAAATTGATACATTCAGTTTTTTACTTTTTACTTTTGAATATTGACTTCTCAAAAAGTTTCAAATAAATGAATTTTACAAAAACAAGGAGCCCCTAAGAATAGGGGCTCCGTTTTTTACCAAAACTAACTGCTTATGAGAAATTTTAATTGTCTTTTTTTACTTCATAAAGCTACGCCTACAATTACCCTTTCGGTGTTAATCGATAGCTAATGTATTGGTAAGAAGTAGTTAAATGAAAGCTAGGCTAGATAGGCTGGATAAGCTGGATAGGCTGGATAGGCTGGATAAACTAGATTGTTCAAAAAGTTCAAAAGGTTCAATAGGTTCAGAAGGTTGCACTAACCTATTGAACCTGTTGAACTTTCCAAACCTTTTGAACCTTTTTCCGACTATGCGAATGTTTTAATAAGAAGAATGATGAATCCGTAAATCGCTGTGGTGACAAAAATCCCTTTTGCGGTTTTGTCTTTAGATGTGTTTATGTAAAGTGTGAAAACTGCAGCATTGGCTAGTAAAGAAAGGCTCATGGCTGCTGATAATGTTTTGAAGCCGGGCTCTACATATAAAAACTGAAAGAATTCTTTCATTGAAAAAATCCCGAATTTGTACCACTTGAAAATCATAAAACCTATAATTGGAGCAATTAGCCCTAATATCATTCCGAAACTAAGATTGTCTTTTTTGAATATCATTTGAAAGAGATTGTTTTTTCTAAATGCTTTTTTAAAGTATAATTAGTCAAGTCGAATTGTACCGGAACGACACTTACATAATTACGTTGTAATGCCCACACATCCGTATCTTTTCCTTTATCGAAATTTTTAAATTCACCGGTAAGCCAGAAGTATTTCTTGCCCTGTGGATCCACTCTTTCATCAAAAGCTTCATCATATTTTGCATAAGCTTGTTTGCAAATTTTGATACCATTAATTTCTTCGTATGGAACGGAAGGAATATTGACGTTTAATAACAAATGCTTGTCTAATTTCCTTTGTTTTAAAATTGTAGAAACGATGGTATGTACAATTTTTTGAGCAGGCATCATATCTGCTTCATATCTATAATCTAAAAGTGAGAATCCAATACTGGGAATACCTTCAATAGAAGCTTCCATTGCTGCAGACATCGTGCCACTGTAAATTACATTGATTGAATGATTCGCTCCATGATTGATACCACTCAAACAAATATCCGGTTTTCGGTGAAGTATTTTATCAACGGCTAATTTTACACAATCAACAGGCGTGCCTGAAGTTTGCCAGGCTTCAATGCCTTCAAATAATTCCACTTTGTTCATTCGTAATGGAGAGCCAATGGTGATGGCATGTCCCATTCCACTTTGAGGTTTATCTGGAGCCACCACCACAACTTTTCCTAGTCCTCTGGCAGCTTCAACTAGATTTTTGATTCCTGGAGAAGTAATACCATCATCGTTGGTAATTAAAATTATCTTTTCTTCTTTTGTAGCTTTTGCCATGGTAATAAAGTGTAGGGTAATTAAAATTTAGGAAAATCCGGACGGGCAATTGCGCCGCCTTTAAAAGACCAAGGTATAGAAATTAAAATTAGCAAAATTGCAATGCCAAAAAATATAAGTGTCTTTTTGTGTTTGCTTTCTGGTGCTGCTTTTTTTACAGCAGTTCGACCAACGTGAACCAAGATCCATGCAAGTATCATCATGAATGCATGTTCAACAATAAAAAATCTATCGTAACTATTTTTCATCACTACTCCCATGGATTTCATTTTGGCAAACCATCCATT
This sequence comes from uncultured Chitinophagaceae bacterium, assembly GCA_937897585.1. Lineage (GTDB taxonomy): Bacteria > Bacteroidota > Bacteroidia > Chitinophagales > Chitinophagaceae > Ferruginibacter. Next base: position 11,189 of record CALCNY010000145.1, read on the forward strand.
TGAGTATAATAAAATGATACCCATCAATAATTGCAAATCACAAAAAATCATGAAGAATAAACTGATTTTATTATCAGCAGATGAATAAGTTCTTTTATTAATCATTCCTCCAATAGAAGTAATGATAGCAAGTAATCCCAAAATTAATATGGCCCATCTGATGATGTTGTGTAAAATAAGTACTGATTGCATAAATTTTATTTTTAGCAAATTTAGACAAATAGTTGGTTGAAAAGCTCCCTCAATCCCACGAAGGGTGAAGTTTTCATTTCGGAAATAAAAAAATAAGG
>CALCNY010000146.1 GCA_937897585.1 uncultured Chitinophagaceae bacterium
TAATTCCATTGAATGAGCTTTCTCCAAACTTCATTCATCCTGTGTTTAAGAAAAACATACATGAGTTGCTAAGAAATTGTAAGGATAAGCTGCCTGTGCAAAAAAAATAAGTTTTATTGAATGATAACCTCTTATTTTGCAACTCTATAAAATTTAGCCGTTAAAATAGTGAAATACAGTTTTGTTACCATAGAAGGCAATATCGGAGCTGGTAAAACGACACTTGCAAATATTCTTAGCAAACACTTTAATGCAAGATTAATTCTTGAAGAGTTTGCTGAAAATCCATTCCTGCCTAAGTTTTATCAAAATCCCGATCAATACGCTTTTCCATTGGAATTGTTTTTCATGGCTGAAAGATATAAGCAGCTTAAAGATCTGCTTCACTCCAACGACCTTTTTCAAAGTATAACCGTTTCTGATTACTTATTTACCAAATGCCTGCTTTTTGCAAAAGTGAATTTACCGGAAGAAGAATTCAGACTTTACCAGAAGTTGTTTGATATCATCAATCCTCAAATCATTCAGCCAGATTTGTTAATCTATCTGCATAGTCCGGTTGCAAAATTGCAAGAAAATATTAAGAAGAGAAATCGTTCCTTCGAGCAGGATATTCCTAACGACTATTTATACACGTTACAGGAAACTTATACCCAATACATCAAGCAACATAATATTAAAACTTTGTTCATTGATGCCTCAAATGCCGACTTCATCGGCAACCCCAAACATCTAGAAATAGTTTTAGAAGCTTTGGATAAAGATTATGAAAATGGACAACATTTTATAACTTTACCCTAACTTTCAATACGTTTGAATAAAACCAACCCAAATAACAACCCCTTCGAAGCCTTCAGCAATAAAGAATTCAAGTTCTTTATTGGCGGACGTTTCATCTTTATCATGGGATTGCGCATGACCAGTACGATAATCGGCTGGTGGGTATATACATTAACAAACAGCCCACTGGCATTGGGTTTGGTTGGTCTTTCAGAAGTAGTCGCTGCACTTTCATTTGCGTTGTACGCAGGCCATTACATAGACAGAAATGAGAACCGAAACTTGCTATTAAAATGTATCATTCTTTATATGTGTTGCATTTTAATTTTTCTTTTTTTATCCGACCCCGACGTTTTGAAAACTAATCATCCATGGACCACCGCGTCACTTATTTTTGTTGTGATTGCTTTTACTGGGGCCATAAGAGCTTTTTCTGGACCTACATTTTCTTCTTTAATCTCGAAAATTGTTCATAAAAAACAATTGCCATCAGCCTCAACAATTAGTTCAGCAACCTGGCTTACCGGTTCAATTATTGGTCATGCTATGGGCGGTTTTTTCATTGCATTGGTTGGCATCCATTTTAGCTTTATAGTTGTTTTGATTTTTGTAATTTCTGGCTATTTGTTACTAAGAAATTTAAGGTCAAAACCTGTTATTGTTCATGTAGCTCAAAATACCTGGCATAGCGTAAAAGAAGGCATTGACTATGTATTTAAAACTAAAGAACTGTTAGGCGCATTGTCGTTAGATTTATTTGCTGTGTTATTTGGTGGGGCGGCTGCAATGGTTCCTATTTTTGCAAAAGACATACTAAATGCCGGCCCAACAGGATTCGGGTGGCTGAATGCCGCAACGGATATAGGTTCCATCATCATGGTAACAACACTTACTTTTTTTCCATTACACAGAAAGCAAGGGAAATTATTATTTTATTCAATCGCAGGCTTTGGAATTTGTATCATCATTTTTGCCTTATCTAAAGTATTCTGGCTCTCCTTCCTGGCGCTGATGATTAGTGGCTGCATGGATGGAGTGAGTGTTGTCATCAGGGGCACCATACTTCAATTGAAAACTCCTGATGAATTGAGAGGTAGAGTAATGTCGGTTAACAGTATGTTCATCAATTCATCAAATGAACTAGGCCAATTTGAAAGTGGCATGATGGCGAAATTGGTTGGCATCGTTCCTTCAGTAATTTTCGGCGGATGTATGACCATCGGAGTTGTTGTGACTACCTGGTTTAAAGCACCGGCGTTGAAGGAGATGGAATATTAAACCTTGTTTCAAAGGTTCAAAATGTTCAAATTGTTAAAAAGGTTTTTAATATTAAAATAACTTTTTGAACCTCTTTAACTTATTGAACTTTATCGTTTCACCAACTCCTCCAACACATAATACACAATCGGACAAAAAGTTGAATTTTTCAAAGTTAGCGGCACTCGTTTTAAAATAACATCCTCATCAGTATAAGGAAATCTCGCACAATCTGATGGCCTTACTTCATAAATAGAACAATAATTATCATCTCCTAGAAAAGGGCAAGGTTTTGTATTTACAACATAATCTCCGTCCTCGTCTAAATTGAGGTATTTCTCTATGAATACACCTTCTTTCATATCCAAATGTTTGGAGATTCTTTTGATGTCTGGAGTTTTGAATCTAGGGGAATAATTTTTACAACATGCAGCGCAATTGAGGCAATTTATTTTTTCATAGGCAGCTTCATTCAAATCCGGCAATTGCTTTAAAACTTTATTCTTATCCGCTTTTAGAAGATAGTTTTTATAGAGCTTTTGGCGCTCTTCCGACTTTTTTTGCCAGTTATGTAAAATATCTTTACTCATTTGTTTAAAAGCTCTCGATTAATTATTATCTATTTTTCCACAAGTAAATTTAAATCAAATTTATCCCTGCAAAATCTAAGGTTGATGCTGTAAATTTGCGCCATAATTTGATGGTCTAAACATCGCCTTATTTTCCCAACAATATTAAGTCAAAGTCTACAATTTTTATTATGAATATTTCCAATCTACAACAAGACGAATTTCTTCAACGTCATATTGGTCCAAATGAAAACCAAACGAATGAAATGCTTGCTGTTATCGGCATCAATTCTGTTGATGAACTCATCAGCAAAACCATACCACAAAGTATTCGTTTAAAACAACCATTGCATACCGGTGTAGGCATGTCAGAATACGAATATTTGACTGCATTAAAATCTATTGCAAGTCAAAACAAAATCTATAAAAACTATATCGGCCAGGGGTATTACAATACTATCACTCCAAGTGTAATTCTTCGAAATATTTTTGAAAATCCAGGATGGTATACACAATACACTCCTTATCAAGCTGAAATTGCACAAGGCCGATTAGAAAGTTTATTAAACTACCAAACAATGGTAAGTGATCTTACCGGATTACCCATTGCCAATGCAAGTTTACTTGATGAAGGAACAGCAGCAGCAGAAGGAATGGCCATGCTATTCAATCATAAAAACAAAAACAGCGATGCCATTACATCACCTAAGTTTTTTGTTGACACTAACGTATTTGAACAAACGAAACAAATTTTAATCACCAGAGCTAAACCGATAAATATTGAATTGGTATTTGGTGATTACCAAGATATTGAATTGAATGAAGATTATTTCGGAGCTATTGTTCAATACCCCAACAAAAATGGCCTGATTGAAGATTATCGTTCTTTCATAGAAAAAGCTCATGCAGTGCATGCTCAAGTCATCATGGCCACAGACTTGCTTTCACTTTGTTTGTTGACGCCTCCAGGGGAATTAGGCGCTGATATTGCCATTGGCAATTCTCAAAGATTTGGAGTACCGCTAGGTTTTGGCGGACCACATGCAGCCTTCTTTGCCACTAAAGATGAATTCAAAAGAAATATTCCAGGTAGAATCATCGGCGTGAGTGTTGATGCTAAAGGCAATCGTTGTTTGCGTATGGCATTACAAACCCGTGAGCAGCATATTAGAAGAGAAAAAGCCACTAGTAATATTTGTACAGCTCAAGCCTTATTAGCAAACATTGCAGCGATGTATGCTGTGTATCATGGTGCTGAAGGTTTGAAAACCATATCCAAAAGAGTATCATTGTTGGCTAAAAAACTCAGCAGTCAACTTGCAGGAATGGGATTCACGAACGTAAACAAACATTATTTCGACACCATTTCCATTCACGTTGATGACTTTAAAAAACTGAAATCAATCTGCAATGACCATCATGTAAATTTCAGTTTCAATAACAACATTGTTTCAATCTCTATTGATGAAACAACTACATTTTCAGACATTCAAATCATTGCTGATGTATTTGGCAAATATGCCGAAAAAAACATAGATACGAAGTATATCAATGAAAATGAAATTTTCGACAATATACCGACAACGCTTACACGAACTTCAGAATACCTCACTCACCCTGTTTTCAATACACACAGAAGTGAAACACAGATGATGAGGTATATCAAAAGTTTGGAGAATAAAGATTTAAGTTTAAACACTTCCATGATTTCACTAGGAAGCTGTACAATGAAACTGAATGCGGCTACCGAATTGATTCCTGTAAGCTGGCCCGAGTTCAACTCCATCCATCCTTTTGCACCTGCAGACCAATGGAAAGGATACCAACACATCATCAACGAACTCGAAAACTATTTGAATGAAATCACTGGATTTGCTGCTACTTCATTACAGCCAAACAGTGGCGCCCAAGGAGAGTACGCAGGACTTTTAACCATCAGAGCTTACCATGAACACAGGAATGAGTCTCATAGAAATGTGATTTTGATTCCTATCTCTGCACATGGCACCAATCCTGCATCAGCAGTCATGGCTGGATTTAAAGTAGTTGTAACTAAATGTGATGAATCCGGAAATATTGATATTGAAGATTTGAAATCACAAGCTGAAAAACATAAAAACGACTTAGCTGGATTAATGATTACCTACCCAAGCACACACGGTGTGTTCGAAGAAAGTGTCATTGAAATTTGCGAAACCATTCATCAACATGGCGGATTGGTTTACATGGATGGTGCCAACATGAATGCTCAAGTTGGTTTGACAAGTCCAGGAAATATTGGAGCTGATGTATGCCATCTTAATCTTCATAAAACATTTGCCATTCCACATGGCGGCGGCGGACCTGGCATGGGCCCCATTTGTGTCAATGAAAAACTGGCTCCATTTTTACCCGGACATATCTCAATAGAAAATAGTGAAACTGCAATTCCTGCGGTAAGTGCGGCGCCTTTTGGAAGCGCTTCCATCCTTTTAATCAGCTATGCCTACATCAAGATGTTGGGAGGTGCTGGCATGAAAAAAAGTACAGAAATGGCGATTCTCAATGCAAATTATATGAGAGCCAGATTAGAAAAGGAATATAAAATATTGTATGCCGGTAAAAACGGAACCTGTGCGCATGAATTCATCATCGACTTGCGACCTTTCAAACAATCAGCAGGAATTGAAGCCGAAGATGTGGCCAAAAGACTCATGGATTATAATTTCCACGCTCCTACTTTAAGTTTCCCTGTGGCTGGAACCATCATGATTGAACCAACAGAAAGTGAAGACAAATCAGAATTAGACAGATTCTGTGATGCACTAATAAACATCAGAAAAGAAATCAGAGAAATTGAAGAAGGCAAATCAGACAAAGTTGATAATCCATTAAAAAATGCACCTCATACTCAAAATGTTGTATTAGCCGACCAGTGGAATCAGTCTTATTCAAGAACCCAAGCTGCATTTCCTTTGGAGTATGTAAAAGCGAACAAATTCTGGCCTTCTGTAAGCAGAGTGAATAACACTTATGGCGACAGAAATCTGGTTTGTACATGCGAACCAGTAAGCTCGTACGCTGAGGAAGGTGTAAGCTAAGATATCTATGTCATTTAAAAGGATTCTCAAATATATCTGAGATATTGGTTATAAAAGTTTACATTTGTTCTTTATTAATACAATACAATTTAAAATGGACACAAAAAATCAAGGAACCGTAAAATTTTTCAATACTGAAAAAGGATTCGGTTTCATCAGACATGACGATTCAGACAAAGAAACTTTCGTACACGTAAGTGGTTTAATCAACGAGATTAAAGAAGGCGACAAAGTTGAATTCGAATTGCAAAATGGAAAAAAAGGAATGAATGCTGTTAATGTAACAGTTATCGGATAAGATTGCATTTCATCTATTTTAAAAAGAGCCACTTCTAAAGTGGCTCTTTTTCATTCCCTATCTTCCCTAGCCTTGGCCTCCCTAGCCTTGGCCTTAAGGCCAAGGCTAGGGAGGCCAAGG
>CALCNY010000147.1 GCA_937897585.1 uncultured Chitinophagaceae bacterium
CCATTCCTAGCCATGGCCTTAAGGCCATGGCTAGGAATGGCTAGGGAGAAAAAAATATTTTACTGCCCAAACACCTTCTTCAACAACCCAGTTACCTGTGCAGCCGGATCTTTTCTGATTTTCTGTTCTTCCTGTGCTACTGAGATAAAAATTCCATCCATTGCTTTTTGGGTAACGTATGCTGTCAAATCTGTTTCTACTTTTTTCGTTGAGACTCTATTGTAGTTGGTAAATACATCATTCCAGTATTTGGTAGCATCTGTTTTCTTCAGAGAAGCTTCAATCACCGGACGCATTTTTTCATTCAGAGATTTTGAAGTGTTAGTTTTGAGATAATCTGTTGCGGCAGTATTTCCACCATTTAAAACTTGAATTCCATCTGCAATGCTCATGTCTTTTATTGCATTGATGAAAATTTCACCGACGCCTGATGCAGCATCTTCAGCGGCTCTGTTCATGGAAAGAATGGCTTTGTCTACAAGTGAACCCATGCCCATACTCCTAAGTGTATTGGTAACTTTTTCTGCCTCAGGTGGCATTAATATTTTCAGCGCTGCATCTTTAAAGAAGCCATCTACAGTTCCTAATTTAACAGCACTATTTTGAGTACCAATAGTGAGGGCTTCTTTTAAACCACTAATAATTTCATCATTACTAAAACTGCCTTTATGGGTTCCCGTTATTGAATTTGTTGCAGCATTGAGAATATTAGAAGTTCCACTGTCTTTAGCGGTTACCGATTTTTTGAGCTTATTTAAATTGATTTGAGATTTACTACTAGAGAGAAGAAAAATGCCGATTGAGAAGAGAATGATTTTTTTCATAAAGTTATTTGTGTAAAAATAAGAAGGTCGGGATGAAAAATCATCCCGACGATCATAAAACCCCCAAAGAAAATATGTTAAACTTTGATCAGCTTAAGTACGACTCTGTCTGAGCCCTGACCAATTTGTATGATGTATATTCCAGTATGTAATGAAGAAATATTTACTTTATCATTTACATTTAAAATTGTCTTTTTGATTATTACCTCACCATTTGCACTCATGATTACATACTGTTTGCCTTCTAATGAATATCCATTTAATGCAGCAAAACCAAAATCGCTGTGAACCGGATTAGGGAAAATTTGAACGGTTGGTAATGGCTTTGAAACTGATGAAGAATCGTTTGTTGGCAATGGCGCTGCAGTTGCTAATGTGCTGTCGCAGGCAAATGAAGACAAGAAAGAATTTCTATAATTGTGTAAAGCAAATAAACCTCTCATTTTAGTTTTTTGTCCTTCGGTAAACATGTTCATACATGCATCGCTGGTGTAATCCATAAAGTTCATAAACATATCTCCATTGGCATCAGGAGAGCAAGTGCTCATGTGAGGAAATGAAGGACAGTTGTTGTTATAACCAGATTGTTGAGGAGTATCTCCTATTCCATCATCTCCGCAATTGTTATCTCCCCAGATATGTTTCAATCCCATCCAATGTGCAATTTCATGTGTAGCAGTTCTTCCTTTATTGAAACTTGGTCTTAGTGTACCTGTATTTCCAAAAGCATCAAACTGAATCACCACGCCATCTTTATCAGCCTGTGTACCCGGATTAGAAGCATAACCTAACACATTGTTTTGTATGTTGCAAACCCAAATGTTTAAATACTTTTTATTATCCCAGGCATCATCTCCACCAGCAGCGCTGAATTTCATGGCATCATCAACACTGAAATATTCTTTTGTGGTAAACTTTCTAACGATACCTGAAGCGGGTCTGCCTGCAGGATTAATCTGAGCCAAACAGAACATGATTTTCGCATCCGCTGCTACCGATTTAAATGCATCAGGTGTGTTCGCTGCATCAGCATTCATTCTTCTGAAATCTTCATTCAATACTTTTAACTGAGATAAAATTTGTGGAGTAGAAATATTTTGTGCTGTGGTATGATAAAGCACATGAACAACAACAGGAATGGTAATGATTTCATTGGCAACGGTATCTCTAGAATGAGAACCTGCAGTTGAAGTTTGATCTAAAATTTGAACCGTATGTTGATTTCTTACATTGTATTCATGAGTACCGCAAATACGTTGTGCAGTAAGCTGAAGTGATCCCGTAAAAAATAAAATTAGTAAAGATATAAGCCTCATGGAACTTTATTAAAAAAATGATTAATGCTAAATCATTTTTCAATACGATATTGTATAGCTTTTTAAGAGGATTTGAATTCTTTGGTTGATGCTTAGTTATCTTAGAGATTGGAGTTGGAGCAACATTTACAATTGATGAGAAAGATAAATATTGTCTCAGAGGTTTTATAAAAGTAGAAACTTAAATTTCTAAATGCAAGTTTTAAGGAATAATTTTTATTTTTTTGTTGAGCCAACCGCTCAATGCCTAATTTTGCTGACTAATACATTAATATGAATCGTTTTATTGCCATTTGTGCTATTGTTATTTTGAATTCCTGTAATAACAGCACACCAGACCATGACTCAGAAATTGAAACGCCTCATGTAGGCATTGATGCCCCGGCTACAATAACTTATTCAGTTCTAAGCCAATTTCCTCATGATACAAGTGCCTATACACAAGGACTCGAATTTCACAATGGTAAACTATATGAGGGAACTGGTGATTATAGCAACTCTTGTTTGAAAATCTTTCGCAACTGGAAAACCAACGAAGTTGAAAAAAAACATGTCATGGGCACCGACAAAATTTTCGGCGAAGGCATCACCATATTCAACAATAAAATCTACCAGCTTACTTGGGAAAGCAATAAAGCCTATCAATACGATATCAACAACATTGAAACACCTGAAAAAACTTTCAACTGGCCTTACGAAGGCTGGGGTTTGACACACGACACTTCCAGTTTAATCATCAGCGATGGATCGGCAAATATTTATTTTGTTGACCCTTCAACTTTCAAAGTAAAAAGTACCGTTGCAGTGAAAGATGATCAAGGACCAGTTACCATGCTCAACGAATTGGAATATGTAAACGGCATGATTTACGCCAATGTTTACCAAACCAACATCATAGTAAAAATAGATGCGGAAAGCGGTCATGTTGTTGGCAGATTATACATGAATGGACTACTCCAACAAAGCGACATCATTGCCGATAGAACTGATGTCCTAAACGGTATTGCTTACGATTCAACTACAAAGAATTTTTTAATTACCGGAAAAAGATGGCCGAAGATGTTTGAGGTGAAGGTTGCCCCCTAAATCCCCCAAAGGGGGAGGTTGTTAGGTGTTTGGCGTTGGCTCAATTGATACTCAAATTTCACATTGGTAAACTACCACTTTCTTATTACTTATTTTTACTTTCTTATTATTTATTTTCCCACTGCACTTAGATCGAACTAAGCTTTTTTATTTCCGAAATACAAAGTCCCCTTTCGGGGGATTTAGGGGGCTAAAAAAAGCCCGTGTTTCCACGAGCTTTTTTAAAATATGTTTATTAATCGCTTACGGCAACAATACTTTATCAATATAATGCAACACACCATTTAGATAATCCTGATCGCTGGTACCAGACGGCTCAGGAGTTAAGGGCGCAGTGTTGATGATAACATTTGCTGCTCTTGAATTAGGATTGGTTGATGTATCCTTCACAGTCATTCCTGATACAAATGGATTTCCTGGAGTAAAAGTTGCGGTTACTTTTAAACCAGGATGTGAAAAAAATGCACTTAACAAAGATGGCACTTCCGTAGTTGTAGTAGGGAAATTATTGGTATATGCTTTTGCTCCAAGTACATGAAACGCTAAAATAGCTTTTACTTTATCAGGTGTTAATGCATTTGCTAATAAAGGATTGGTAAACACTGTAGGAGTTGATGACAATTGATTGGCTAACTGACCAGCTTGTTGCGGAGGCACTCCAGAAGCAATTAGTCCTTGTCTGATTAACCCTCTTAATGTCCTTCTAAATGCAGTATCCACAGGCGCAAATACAGTCAATGGAGAAAACACGGTAAGATTTGGAGACTCATTATTTAAATAACTTTTTAACGTAGCTCCTGGTGCTGCGCCGCTATCTGCTCTTTCTACAGCTGCTTTAAGATAAGTCAAGTTAGTATCTGAACTGATTCTGTCCCATAAAGTTCTTTGACCAGGTATTGACAAAGTCGCTGTTTGATGAATAACTCCATTAGAAGCCATTTCGTCTGGATGAACAATAGGTATATTATTAAACCATGCGCCATTGGTAACAGATGGGCAAACACCTAATCTTAACAATGAACTGGCTTGTGGTAATGGATTTAAAGCGGAAGGATAAAAGAAATTAGGAAACTTTGGAGCAATGCTTGTTGATTTGATCAACTGCGGAATGGTATTGTATTGCACTAACGCAGCCGCTTGTTCTACTGGAATTTGAGAATTGATTACTCCTAGAAAAACTGCATCAGGAGCAATTACAGGCACCAATCCGCCAGACAGCGCACTGATTAATTGCTTTACACCATTGTTACCTGGTACGAACATGGTAAATGATTTCGTACTATCGTTAATCATACTTAATTGACCACCTCTAACTACCAAAGCATAATATAAGCTGTAGTCAGGATTGTTTTGCAAAGCTTGGTCTAATTTTGGACCCGTTGCCGGTTGTGCAACAATATCCGGAAATTGCTCCAAATCTTTATTACAAGAAGCAGTCAGCAACACAATTGATGTCACTACTCCGAGTAAACTTAATTTTATATTTTTCATTTTGATTTATTTTAAAATTTAAACTGGTATTTTTTATTTTTTACTTTTTACTTTTGACTTTTGACTTTTTAATTATTAATACACATTGTACCCAAAGCTCACATAATATAAGCCTCCTATTCTTGAATTACCAATAGCATCATAATAATAAGAATTCAATAAATTGTTAGCACCTACTTTCAAGATAGATTTTGTTTTAGGTAATTTATAACTAACCTGAGCACTCATGTTATTAGTTGCAGGCAAATTACCTGTTGCAAAATCACCTTGATACAATAATGCTTGTTGCCATCTGTAAGCTACATTAAAACCATATCTCTTATCATGACCAAAACCACTGTTGCCGAAATAGAAATTTGCTTTATATTTTGGAGCATTAAAATAAGCAACAAAATCAGCAGGTACATCTTTCAAAACATCAGAAGCTACGTTAGCGCCAACATTGTAGTTATGTGGTAATCTGTAATCCAAACTCAAACCAAAGCCATAAGTTTTCACTTTGTCGGTTGTGTTTATTGGCAAAGAATAAT
>CALCNY010000148.1 GCA_937897585.1 uncultured Chitinophagaceae bacterium
GCCATCCACGTCATTGATGAATTTGATTTTGTTGATTTCTTTGTTTGTAAAAATGATGTCGATAACATCACCTTTGCTTCTGTTCATGCCGATATAAGCACTGTCATTATCCTGAGGATAAAATATGCTTTCAGCAGGTGAGCCTTTTACTCTTATGTAATCAATATTACCATCTTTAAAAAATCCATTCAATGTTTTTCCGGCCATTTGGTTATAAAAGCCATCACTGGTTTTGTTAATCACCATGGCATTATAAAACACATGGAGTTGTTTGGCTTTCTGATTTTCTGTATTCAAATAAATAGTATCACCAGTAAGTTGTGTGTTGTTATTCCAGCAAATGGGATTTCCAAATAATTTGAATGCCGAATCAACAGTAGAGTAGTGCAGACTATCGCTCACTGCTTGTAGTGAATCATTGAAAATTCGTACATGGTGAAAGCCTATGAAATAACGAACGGTGTCCTGTGAATTATTGTTGACATCAATTGTTTGTGTTTTTAGCAAAGTGTCTTTGGTCGTAGTAATTTTTTTATCGGTACTGTCTTTAATCCTTTTGCCTGAAAAAAGAGTATCTGCTGTAATGTAGGTGCTGTCGTTATCTCGATATAAAATCATTACAGGTTTTCTGGTGGCCAAAAAACTACTGTTCTTTTTATCGATGTGAATTTCGTTACCCAATACAATTACATTATTTGAACTGTCTACAAATTTGCCATTCCCATCAATTTGTATCATGTCGCTTTTTTCATCAATTGCGATTTTATTGCCGCTGATGTATCTGGTGCTGTCTCTAAAAATAGTCTTGTCTAAAAAAACAGCTTCTCCTGTTTGCAGATTGTAGCTTCCCGACTTCGTGTCAACGATACCGTTATCAGAAACGATATGTGTTGGGGAAATGAAATAAGCATTTTTAAAAGCAGTGTTGTATCGTAAACTATCTGCAGTCATTTTATATTTGGGATCGGTAAGATGAACATTTCTTTTAAAGAAAGCATCTTTAGTGTCTGAATAATAAACGCCTTCTTCACTTGATAAGGTGGTTTTTTCATTTACAACTTTACCGCCATTTTTATAAGTGGCAACTCCTGTTTTAAGATTGTATTCAAGGTTGTTTGTCGTTAGTTTGGCTCTTCCATCTGATAGTCTGACATCGTTCGAAAGGTAGGCCATTTGCTCATTACCAATATACTTTAAATACTGAGAGTAGGTATTTACGGTGTCGGCATCATTGATGTGGACATTCCCAAAAACTTCGGCTATGCCTAATGCTTTGTCTAGAACTATGCTATCGCCTTCAAGTATGGTATTGCCTTGTCTTACTTTGGCATTACCGGCTAAGGTTTGCAAAACAGTTTCGTTACCAAGTGTAATTTGTCTCAGGTTTTTGGCACTGATAATTTCAATAGTTCTGATGGTATCTGTTGGCGCTATTGAAAATTGTTTTACCTGAGCCTGTAATGAACTGCCAAAAAATAATGTACATGCAACAAAAAAAATGAGTAACAATTTTGATGAGCATTTATATAATAAATCAGTTTTGTTCATTGAAAGGGTTGCCGGATTAATATAGGGTTGTTATTTGTTTAGGTATGGTGCATTTGATGTGTCTGGTAATGGAGATAATAGCGGTGTTTGTTTTTCTTTTTTACCAAACATCGAAACCGAAACATATCTCTTTGGATGCATTCTGATGTCATCAAGCAGAACATTGATTTTATTGGCAGTTGAATTGAGATTTTTGTATAATGAAGGATCATTCATTAGTAATCCAACAGAACCTTCTTTACTGTTTAATTTTTCAACAGTTTGTTTTAATGAATTAATGGTTAATTGTAAGCTAGTTAAAGTTTTTTCCAAATCAAGTTCGGAAAAATGTGTAGCTGTTTTATTTAAACTGCTTAATATGCTATCAATTTTTTTATTGTTATCGTTGAGATTCCCTGTGAATTTTTCTGCATTAGTAATTGTATTCGTAAGTGGTCCTTTTTTATCCAAAAGCGTTTGAAGAGAGGCCGTTGCATGATTCAAATTTTGTAAAGAAGCAGCAATGTTTTGTTTGTTATTATTATCAAATAAACTATTCACATTGTTTAGTAAAGAATCTATTGAATGTACAGATTTATTTACTATGTCAAGTATAGGATCAACTTTACGATTAATCATGCCTTCAAAAAAGCCTTCACTAGTTTCGGTTAGGATGGTGTCGCCATTTTTTAAATAGGTATTGTTGTCGCCAAGTTTGATTTCCATTTTTGTTACGGTTAATGGATTAGGGTTGACGCTGGCTAATGAATTTGAAGGCAGATTAATATCTTTTTGAATGGAAATGGTAACTAAAATTTCCTTCATGTTTTTATCAGTGGAAATATCACTAACAATACCAACTTGTAAACCATTTATGATAACCGGGTTGGAAGATGTGAGGCCTTGTACATTGGTGTACTTCGCATATATGGTCATGTTTTTCGAGAACATTTTTTTTCCTTTCAGAAAATTAAAACCCAAAATAAGAAG
>CALCNY010000149.1 GCA_937897585.1 uncultured Chitinophagaceae bacterium
ATTGGTACACTAATTGAAAAAATATCAGGAGAAAGATTTGATGATTATTGTCAAAAATTTATTTTTACTCCACTCGGCATTAATGCCACTTATAATGTAAGAACGATTGCTGATAACAATCAACTTGCAACTATTTACAGAAAGATTGATGGCAACTGGACTCCACAATACGATTTTTATAACGATAAAAATAAAATGCCTGAAAATCTCGATGATTATATTGCAGGCACCAATGCCATTAGATTTGCTCCACAAGGCGGCTTAAGAATTTCAGGCTCAGATCTGGCAAAAGTCTTTACTCTTTTTTTAAATGATGGCAAATATCTTACTCAACAAATTATTAGCAAGACTTCTATTGCTTCTATGACATCACAACAATGGAAATATGATGGCACAAATGGAGATAATGCAAATGGCCTTTTCAGGAAATGGGGATTAGGAATTCACCTTATCACTAATACCAAAGACAATGATGAAATTTTTTCCGGTGATGCTTTTATGTTAGGTCATTCAGGTGATGCTTACGGTTTGGTGAGCGATGCTTTCGTTGATGTTAAGAAAGGAATCGGATTTGTATTCATCACCAATGGTAGCGGCAGCGGTTATGTCAATTCTGACTGTTCCTCATTTTATGCCATTGAAAAAGATGTATTTGATGCTGTAGAAATACATTTTAAAAAACAGCCCGCTAAAGTTGTGATTCGTAAATAATGTTGCTCTCACTATTGGTTTAAGTAGTAAATTCGCCGTTGAAAAAAGATTCATGTCTGAACATTCCGATATTTTTATAGAAAAGACTGCGATTAAGGCTTCCGACCTCGAACACAGGCGTAAAATTAATTTCAATATCGGAAAATACAATGCTGTTGTTCCTCAAGGCAAGCAGCAATTTGAAAATCTTGAATTGGCAAGAGAAAGAGCGAAGAACACCAAATGGAAAGCCATTGAAAATCTCGATACCCAATTAGAAGAATTCGAAAAGCAATTCACCAAACGTGGCGGTAAAGTAATTTGGGCAGAAAATAGCCAGCAAGCCATTGATGAAATTATCAATATTTGTCAGCAGAAAAATTGCAAGACATTAGTGAAAAGCAAGAGCATGGTGACTGAAGAGATTCATCTCAATCATGCATTGGAACAGAACGGCATTGAAAGTGTTGAAACAGATCTTGGAGAATACATTCAACAATTGGATGGCGAAGCACCTTATCATATTGTTACGCCAGCGATGCATAAAAGTAAAGAAGACGTTGCAAAATTATTCGCCGAAAAATTGGGAACGCCTCCGAATTTGACTCCTGAAGAATTGACCTTAGTGGCCAGAAATATTTTACGTAAAAAATATGTACAAGCAGAAGTTGGTGTTACCGGCGCTAATTTCATCATCAGTGATATTGGCGGGATTGCCGTTACAGAAAATGAAGGTAATGCGAGATTGAGTTGTTCATTTCCGAACACACATATTGTTGTGGTGGGTATTGAAAAAGTTATTCCTTCGATGAATGACCTGGCTTTGTTCTGGCCTTTGTTGAGCACTTTTGGAACTGGTCAGCAAATGACTGTTTACAACACCATCGTAACCGGACCTAGACAAGCCAATGAAGTTGATGGCCCCAAAGAAATGTATGTGATACTGCTTGATAATGGCAGAACGAATATTTTAAAAAATCCTAAGCAAAGAGAAAGCTTGTATTGCATTCGCTGTGGTGCTTGTTTGAACGCTTGCCCAATTTATAAAAATGTTGGTGGACATGCTTACGGAACTACTTACAGCGGACCAATCGGAAGTGTGATTACACCTCACTTGCAAGGCATGAATGAATTCAAGCATTTAAGTTTTGCTTCTTCGCTTTGTGGCAATTGCACAGAAGTTTGTGCGGTTAAAATCAATCTTCACGAATTGTTGCTTGAAAACAGATATGAATCTGTTGAAGAAGGCAATGCCGACATTACAGAAAAGATTGCTTGGAAAGCATGGAAAATAGCCAGTACTCACAGAAAGCTGATGAATCTCGCCAGTGGAAAAATGAAGAATAAAGTCGTCAATAAAATGTTTACTGCCTGGACGAAAACCAGAGGCGAATTGCATTTCAGCGATAAATCTTTCAACCAGCTTTGGAAAGAAAGACGTAAAAAATAAATTGCATTTTTTAATCAGCTCAAGCCGGATTTAAAATATATGTTTATCATTTATTCCGAACATACTTCTCCCCGACTTGATTATATCTGCAATGTGTTGTTGAAAGAACAATTAGGAATAGATTATTCCATTTCTAATAATGCTGATTCACTTGATGGAAATTTTGTCATTAATTATTCAACCCAACGTTTATCTGTAAACGCTTTTCAAATCATTCCGCATGGTTTGTTATTTGAAAACAATATTCAGGAACAAGAGATAGATGTTTTTCGTTTCAAGAGCTTTATCAACGAAAACAAAAAAATAATTTCTTTTTTTGAAAGCCCTTTATCCAATTTTCCATTTGATATTTTTAGTGCTGCTTTTTATTTGTTGAGCAGATACGAAGAATATTTGCCTTATGAAAAAGACAGCTATGGTCGCTTTTCTCATAAACAATCGCTTGCTTATCAAAATGATTTCTTAGAAATGCCACTGGTGAATATTTGGATTCAAGAATTCAAAAAAGCATTGTCATTGCAATTTGAAAATTTGGTGTTTAAACAGCCAAAATTCAAAACCATATTGAGTTATGATATTGACATCGCCTGGTCTTACAAGAATAAAGGATTATTAAGAAACATTGGTGGCTTTTTAAAAAACTTTGATCTAGAAAGACTGAAGGTCATGTTGGGTTTGAAAAAAGATCCTTTTGATGCTTTTGAATTCATGGATGATTTACATAAAAATGTAAAAGCTGACATTATTTATTTTTTTCTTGTTGCCCAAAGCATCAGTAAATATGACAAAAACATATCTCCTGAAAACAAGCAGATGAAACACCTGATACACGCTACCTCAACAAAATACAAAGTTGGCTTACACCCATCCTGGAAAAGCAATAATTATCAGACTATCCTAAACAATGAAAAAGAAGCGTTAGAAAATATTTGTGGCAAAACCATTTTAGAATCTCGTCAGCATTACATTCAATTTCGCTTGCCTGAAACATTTGACCATTTAATAAATGCAGGTATTCAAAAGGACTTCAGCATGGGCTATGGCAGTATCAATGGTTTCCGGGCTTCGTTTGCAGGAAGTTTTTACTGGTATAATTTAAAAGAAGAAAGTTCAACTACACTTCGCCTATTCCCATTTT
>CALCNY010000150.1 GCA_937897585.1 uncultured Chitinophagaceae bacterium
ATCCATTACGCATTCATTGATTGCAGAAATGAAATACACGGCTTTTTCAAATAGCAGTTTGACTGCAAAATTTACTGCCAACCAAATATCATTTAATGCTTATCGTGGAGCGGCTTCCTCTACTGTAGGATTTTTAATGCTCGAAGGTTTGAAACCTGGTAAAAATTATTTGTGGAATATTGATTATACCAAAAGACTTGCTGGTAATATAGAAATTTCATTTCAATACGAAGGAAGAAAACCCTCATCATCAAGAACCATTAATATTGGAAGTGCTTCAGTGAGAGCTGTTTTCTAGAATCTAGCATCTAGTATCTAGCTTATCTAGCTTATCTAGCTTTTATCCAGCCTATCCAGCTTATCTATCCTATCCAATTAATTCCCCCTTTCTTCAAAATTCTTGTTCCTTCACCAACTTTAAAACCATTGTTGTATACTTCTATTTTATAATTCCCAATTTTGAAAGTCTCCATAGATTTCCAATCGAAGCTTACAGTTTGGCGTTTGTTTTGAACATAATTCACTTCCATTTTTTGGGTGAAGTCTTTTGCATCTCCTTCTCTTGTTTGGAATTTACTTTCACCTAATTGATTGGTTGTAATTACTTTCCCTGAAGGATCTGTGATGATGATATATAAAGTTTTAGCGCCAGAAGTAGTTATCATGTTTTCATCGAGGTCAAAACTAACACGAAGTAGGTCAACTTTTTTAGCTTTAGTTGTTTCTACAATTTTGCCATTGTTTTTTTGGCTCATTCCAGCGATATTGAAATTAGAAGCATGAAGTGTAGAAGCGATATCAATGGTGTTGTCTTTCTTTTTTATTTGCTCAATAGAAGAATCATAATCTTTTTGAATTCTGTCTCTTTCTTTGGTAACAGTTTCATTGGCTTTGGTGAGTTCAACTTTTTGAGATTCCAATAATGCGATTTGAGCTTTGTATCCTTCAATGTCTGAGTTTAAAGAAAGAATTAGAGCTTTGGCTTCTTTAAGATCATTTTGAGAAGCATTCATTTTAGAAAGCAAAGTATGAATACGTGATTTTTTATCTTCAATTTCTCTGTCTTTAATGGAAATGGTGCTGTCTTTTTTGACATTCTCACTTTTGATATTCTCATATCTTAAAGTTGCATCTTCGAGTTCTTTCTGAAGTTGGTCTTTTTGAGTTGACGTAGTACTAATCAGGTTATCTTTTTGAGAAACAAGCTCACGGGTATTGTTTTTATCCCAAATGATATAACCCCAGGTTCCCAAAAGAGATAAGATTAATATCCCTACAAGGATGTCTTTTATTTTGGATTTTTTTTCTGGAATTTCCGTAAGGTTTTCAGATGATGAACTATCTTTTTTGGGAATGGCAGTAGACATGTTTTGATTGATTACTTTTTTACTAATAGTTTAAAAAAGGCTTTTAAAAGGATATAGCAATTTTGGACATTTATTAAGCCTCCAAAATTGTGCCATAAATAAACAATTCTACTTTTTTATTGTAATATAAATATTAATTTAGTGGATTATAAGCTAATTGTAATCAATGAGTGTGGAAAAAATCATCGGAGACTGGAAAAAAGGAAAATTCAAACCAGTTTATTTGTTTCATGGAGAGGAAGGATATTTCATAGACCAGCTTGTTCATTTTGCTGAAAACAATATTATTAAAGCTGAAGAAGCTGATTTCAACAAGACCATTTTTTACGGAAAAGATACAGATTGGGTGCCGGTTGTTACAGCCTGCAGGAGGCATCCTATGTTTGCAGATAAACAACTGGTCATGATCAAAGAAGCCCAATCGATGAATTCAATTGAGAAACTGGAAGCTTATCTTGAATCGCCATTAGCCAGTACTATCTTGATCATTGCACACAAAGGAAAAACAATCGACAAGCGTACTAAGTTGTTCAAATTCCTTGATAAAAATGGTGAGATTTTTATTTCAACAAAAGTACAAGACTACAAAATTCATGACTGGATTTCTGATTATGTTAATGATATAGGGATGAAAATTTCATCTAAATCGGTGGGTTTACTTAATGATCATATTGGAAACGATTTAGGCAGAATTGTAACTGAAATAGAAAAATTAAAAATCAATCTCGGCGAGAAAAAAACGATTGATGAAGATGTTATTGAAAAATATATCG
>CALCNY010000151.1 GCA_937897585.1 uncultured Chitinophagaceae bacterium
AGAAAACGATATCCTTCCTTCTAAAAAGCCTATTGATACTGATGAAATGATGCGAACCTTAAATAAGACCAATAACCAAGTATCAAAAATTGCAGAAGATTTAAGTCTTACAATAAATAAATTAAACAGCAGTCAGGGACTTTGGAAATTGCTAAATGATAACACCATTGCAGATAACATCAGTAATGCTTCATTACAAGTAAACAAATCATCCTATAAAATAAATGAAATAGCCAGTAAATTCAATGCTATCACCAATGAGATTAAAAATGGCAATGGCACCTTGTCTAAATTAATCAACGACAAAAATTTGGCAGATTCACTAACTGTGGCTGTAAACAATTTCAAAAATGCCGCTCATGAAATAACAGCAGCCGGCAAAGAAATAAACAATTCTGTAGCATTGATCAGTAAAGAAGTGAATGATGGAAAAGGCAGTATTCATGCTATTTTAAAAGACACTAGTATGACTTTTTTACTAGAAAAATCAATGAAAAATATTGAGACAGGGTCTAAAGGATTTAGCGACAATATGGATGCTTTGAAACATAGCTTTCTATTCAGAGGTTATTTCCGTAAGCTTGAAAAAAAGAATAAACAGTAACAGTTAGTATGTCAATTGATGAGCATCATATTTAAGCCATCTCTATCACTTTACATTTGTATCGGGTTTTTCATATAGGATATTGGATAAAAAAAACGAGCCGGATTTCTATCCGGCTTTTCTGTTACTATCATAAAATGTTATGATAGCAATCATGTTTAAAGGAATAAAATGAACTTAGTTTTGACTCAGGTTTTTCACATAGGATATTGGATAAAGTAAATCGAGCTGAATTTCTATTCAGCTCTTTTTTTTAAATTAGAGCCATGAATAAAATAATCACACTTACACTCAATCCTGCTATAGATAAAAGTACCATCGTAGAAAGTCTGGTTCCAGAAAAAAAATTAAAATGTAGCGACCCTAAATTCGAGCCTGGCGGCGGCGGTATCAATGTATCAAGAGCCATAAAACGTATGGGAGGAGAATCAACAGCTTTATACCTTTCTGGAGGCTATTCAGGGATGTTCTTTAACCAATTACTCGAAACTGAAAAGATTAATGTAAATCCTATAACCTGCAAAGGACATACAAGAGAAAATTTAATTGTATTTGAGCAATCAACAGGAAAACAATTTAGATTTGGGATGCCAGGCCCATCTATAGAAAAAGAAGAATGGGAAAAAGTACTTGATATCATCAGTAATGTAGAGGGTATTGAATTTCTAGTAGCAAGTGGAAGTATTCCAACAGGCGTAACGCCAGATATTTTTACTCGATTGTCTCAGATTGCAAGACAAAATAAAATAAAATTTATTGCAGACACTTCCGGAGAAGCGTTACAACATGCACTACATGAAGGCTTGTTTCTGATAAAACCTAATTTGAATGAATTAAGCAGCCTTGTCGGAAAAACCGAATTGTCAATAGAAGAAGTTCCATCAGTTACAAAAAAGATCATTGATAGTGGGAAATGCAAATATATGGTTGTATCTCTTGGCGCTTCAGGTGCTATGTTGGTTACAAGCGAAGAATGTATTCATATGATACCTCCAAAAGTCAATGCTATCAGTACAGTTGGCGCCGGAGACAGTATGGTGGCAGGAATTACATTTAGTTTATCAATGGGAAAAAATATTCATGATGCTGTAAAATATGGCATTGCCTGTGGTACAGCAGCAACATTAAATCAGGGCACAGAACTCTGCCATAAAAAAGATTCGGATGAGATTTTTAAAAACATTATCGAAAAGAAAATAAATTAAGTTAATCATAAAGCATTCTGCCCTTCATCATTTTTTCAAGACACTACAAATAATATTTTAGCTGAAATTAATAACCATGTCAGCTAGGAGACAAAAATTAATATACTTAATGATCATCAGCATTATTTCCAGCTTTTTTTTTGGAGTTATTTTGGCGTTATTAATTAATGAAAAATCATTTTATTTTTTCACACTATAAAAACTAAAAAAATGGAAAACAACAACAAAATCCTCATTGCCGCTGGTGTTGGCTTGGCAGTAGGCAGTATTCTTGGAATTTTATTTGCACCTGACAAAGGAGCTGAAACCAGAAAAAAAATCCAAGACAACGCAAACAAATTGGCTGATACACTTAAAGGAAACGCTGCTAAAATCAAAAAGAATGTAAACACAGCAGGCGAATCCATCAAACAAAGAATGGATTTTGTGGATGATAAGGTAAATGAGTATATTTAATTTTGCCTGACAAACCTAAAGCTTCATGGAAAATTCTTTTGAAAAATTCGACGACATCATCAAACACATAAAGGAGTATGTAAACAACAGTATTTCTCTTTTAAAAATTGATCTTGCCGAAAAAATATCAGGCATCATCAGCAATATCATTGCTTTGTTTTTTGTAATCATCATTTTTCTTTTGGTGATCATCTTCTTCAGTATTTCGTTAGCATTGTTATTAGGAAAGATTACCGGAGAAAATTACTGGGGATTTTTAATCGTTTCAGGATTGTATTTTTTTGTTGGCATCTTGCTTTGGAAAGGGAAAGAACGCATCATCAGAATCCCTATCATGAATTCCATTTTACGTCAACTTTTTAGAGAGGAAGATTAATGTTGAAGCATCATCTTTAGGAACAGTCAAGCAAAATAATAATATCAAAAAATTACTAATGCACTCATTTAAAAATATAGAACAATTAAGAGCAGAAAAAAGAAGATTGCGCAACAGCAACAAAAACCTTGAACAGCAGATTAATCAAGACTGGCATGATTTTAAGCACAGTTTAAGGCCTGCAAATATTTTTAATCAGGTGATCAACAAAACCATTGAAAAGCAAAAAGAAAAAAATGCAACGGTACAACTTATTGCAGACAACGTTGTAAACCTGGCATCAAAAGCGACAACTGTACTTACACAAAAACTCGAACAGAAATTAGACAAATGGCTCAATAAATAGCCTTGTAATTTATTATAATCTCCTTTTCTGAATAACTCATTAAGGCCTTGCTAATCAAATCCAATGAATGCAACATCTTCATTGGTGTAACATCTATTCATTTCAAAAATTAAAAATCATGAGTATTGTAAAAGTACTTGAGGTGATGTCTAATTCCACCAAAAGCTGGGAAGATGCTGCGCAGAATGCAGTAAACCATGCTGCAAAAACACTACACAATATCAGATCAGTTTGGGTTGCCGAACAAAGCGCAGTAGTTACGAATGATAAGATCACTGAGTACAGGGTTACTGTAAAGCTGAGTTTTGAAATTGATATGATGGAGAAGAGGAAAGCTGGATAGAGCTAGATAGGCTGGATAGGCTAGATAGGCTGGATAGGATTAACTAGCTTATCAAGCTCTATCTAGCTTATCTAGCTTTATCTAGCCTATCCAGCTTATCCAGCTTATCTATAAATCACCCTTCTTCTTA
>CALCNY010000152.1 GCA_937897585.1 uncultured Chitinophagaceae bacterium
TAGTGAAGTAAAACACATTGCCATTATTGAAAAAATAAGCAATGGCTTGTTGTTCTTTGCAATAGAAATATGTTTCGTTGTATTCATCAGTAAAGACTTCCCATTCTTCATCATCCATTCCGGGCGCTTCTACTTTCATTACAAATCCGGGTTGAAATGAAAAGGCGGATTGTAATTGATGATTGGGTATTACATTACATACAAAATTGCCTTCCGTTGGCACTGAAATATTTTCAAAACTAACTTCATTGTCTTTTCTGGAATAAAAATTAGACAATGGATAATGCAATGTTTTAGACCCAATATGTGGTGTTGCTTGTACTTGAAAATGAAGATGAGGCTCAGGCGAACGACCCGAATTGCCGCATAAAGCGATGATGTCTCCCTTTCTTACGAAGCTGTCTTTTTTTACTTTTACCGAATATTGTTTTAAGTGAGACAACTTGCTGTAAAGATTAGCCGCATGTTTGATGATGATAGTATTTCCCCAATTCTGAGCGGTGTTGTTTTTGCCGATTTCATTGTCTTCAATATAATCTATAATTTCAACAACAATACCATCTGCAGGAGCAATTACTGGTTTATTAAAACAGTAAAAATGTTCAGGCAAATTACCAGGAAGCTGAAAGGTTTTCATTTGTTCATCCAAAATCACAAAATCAATAGCCTTAGACCAATCTCCTTTGTGAGTGATGGAACCATCATAACCCTGACTGATCATCCACTCGCCTAATACAGGTAGACTTAATTGCTGATAATATCTGTTATAAAGTCTTTCTTTGCCGTTAAGGTATCTGTACAGATTTATTTCTGGATTGTAATATTGAATGGGTGTTGTAACAATTCTTCCGGGATTTTTTCTCAACTGCAAACAATACAGAAATAGAATAACTACCATACAAAAAGGAAGTGAAAAAACAGGCAATCCAAAACTATAAGTTATCGTTCCCAATCCTACAACAAGTAAGTACGAGATTGGGACGGTTATTAAGGTCCATAAAAATGATCTTACAGAAGGAATTAAATAAAATCCACCGAGCGCAATGGCAACCAGGATGAAATTGGTGCCCATGTTGTAATAAGACAAATCTCCTGTTTTAAAACCGCCCATCAAAAAATTAAATAAGATGGCGATTGAATAACCTGTTATAGCAAGAATGAAAGAGATTCTTGAGTTAATCAATAAGCCCAATGACAATAATATTCCTGCAAGAATATTTCCCTGAAAAATAATGGCACTCATAGATCTGAAAAAACCGGAAATATATGGAGCCAACTTCCAATTCTCTAATGCTTGTACAAAATTGAGCAAAGTATTACCACCAATGGCATAGGTTTCATTTACCCAATACAGATTTCTTTGGGTTAATCCCATATAACCAAATTGCTTGGATGCCAATAAAACTATCCAGGTTGTAAAAATAAAAGCCAATGAAAGCCCGGGAATATTTTTAGCATTCAGTTTCGTTGAAATGGCAACAGAGAAAAGAGTAGTGAGAACAGCACCGATAATCAATAACAGAAAAAAAGCATTTCCCCATTGAAAATTAGCAGCAAAACCTAATCCGAAAAGTAATGCGCTGTAACTATATAACCCTGTCTTAATTTGATTGTAATCAAAACCCAATAATCTTGAAGTGATTACAGAAGTGAAAACAGCGATCAATCCTGCCAACCCTGATTGCGGAATGAAAAAGCTAATTAATAATACCAGCCATGAAAAAAAAGACTGCTGTGTAAAAAACAACATGCCATAACTATTCAACACACTTTTAAAAATGGTTTGAACTTCTGTGGTCTTTTTTAATGATAAGCTCATTACAAACTGATAGATGAAAGATGTTGTGGCATTTCTTCAAGTTGCTCAATGTATTTCAAATCTTCAGCTTTTCTGATGAGATGGGTCTTACCTGATTCGTCTATTAGTACAACGTTTGGTCTCATTTGAATAAACTGCATCCATTGCGTCATGTTGTAAGCACCCACACGATGAACTACCACTTGATCACCACGATTGAGCAGCGGCAAATTTACAGATTCTCTAACCATATCGATATTCATACACAATGGGCCATATAAAACCATGTCTTCTGTGTGGTGAGTGAAATCTTGAGCAGGACTAATTTTATGTTCATACCAGAATGAGGTGAAAAGAATATTGACGCCGAAATCCATAATTGTAGCTCTTCTACCGTCGCTTAATCTTTTATTTGCTAAAACTGAACCTAACAAGTAACCCGCTTCATCTATTAGTGCTCTTCCTGTTTCAAGTACCAACAATGGCAATTCATCTGTTCTAAAACCAGCATTTAAAATAGCATTTGTAATTGCTTCAGCGAAATCGTCTATTGATGGGTTAGTATCTGATGCAGGTAAATAAGCGCCTCTTAATGTGTTAGAGGATGGGAATCCACCTCCTAAATCCAAATATTGAATTGTTACATTAAGTTGAGATTTGCATTTGAACGCCAAGTCGCTGAGTTTATTTACGGCTACAGAATAAGCATCAGAGGAAAGCATGTAAGTTCCAATATGGCAATGCAAACCAGTTAATTGGAGTTTTCCAGAAGCGACAATTTTTGTTAGCGCGTTCCATGCCGAACCATTTTCGTAATTAAATCCAAAACGATCCCAAATGGGATATACGCCCGTATCCATATTCACGCGAATGGCTACACGAGGTTTCTTTTCAGTCTGTTCGCAAATTTCAATCAGTTGGTATAATTCATCAAAATGGTCGATGTGAATTAGCGAGTCGTTCTTTATGGCAAGCAATAATTCCTCATTGGTTTTTTCAGGACCATTGAAAATGATTTTATTTCCAGGTACGCCATTACCTAAAGCTTTATTGTATTCAAATCCGCTAACTACTTCAGCCCAACTACCTTCTTGATGAAAAACATTGCAAATCGCATTGATGTAATTCGTTTTATAACTCCAGGCAAATTGAACTTTTGGATATCTTGTTTTGAAGGCTCTGACAGCATCTTTGTATGTTTTGCGGATGGTTCTTTCGCTCATCACAAAAAGAGGTGAACCATATTCTTTAATCATAGAAGCGACAGAAACGCCATCAATTTGCTTTACAGGTTCGTATTCGGTTCGGGTTCCGAATTTATTCATCAATCCGGCGTTCATTTTTTGAATTACTGGTCTTTCGTATCTTAATTTGCTCATAATAATTAGTTTGTGTTTGTTTATAATTCTCCGAAGGCACTTATTTTTTGAAATTCACTAACATCTGTAATATGGTCCCATGAATAGCGGATGAAAATTTTGCCTACCTCGTAATTTGTGAAGGGTTCAACAGTTTCGCCGAGTGCCAATTTAACCAAAGTAGCAGGTTGGTTTTGTCCGGCTGCCGCAGATAAATAGATCCAAGCCGGAAATCTTGGGTTGATTTCCATGATGAATAATTTGCCTTCTAATGTCATCATGATTTCTAATTCGCATCCACCTTTCCAGTTCGTTGCGGCAACAAAAGATTTTGCGAGGTTGATGAGCTTTTCATCTTCCAAAGTGATGCCCGCCCAGGCTTTTCCTTTGTCCGTTATATATAATTTACGCATCGGAATGACACTGGTTGCATTTCCTTTTCCATCGCCAAGAACTGCAATATTAATTTCGGTGCCCGTTATAAATTCTTGAACAATAATAGGATATCCCCATTTAGCAGAAAGCTTATAAAATGCTTTTTGTGCTTGCTCTAGAGTGTGTGCAATTATCGCATCATAGAATTTTCCTTTTACAACCAATGGGAAGTTGAGTTCTTCGGCACATGAATTCAACTCTCCAACATGATAAATGATTTTGTCTTTAGGAACTAGTAAATCGTATTTCTTGCCAAAATTGTAAAGGTTGATTTTGTCTCTGGCATCAAATTGTTCTTGTGTGGGAAGGAAAGTTTGTATGCCAAGTGTTCTGAAAGTTGACTGTAATTTGATGAAATTATAGAGTTCGGCATCGAAATTAGGAATGATAACGGCTAAATTTTCTTTTTCATGTATGTACCTGATTCTTGAAATCAAAGCTTCAGCACCTGCGGAAGGATAGGGGATTTGGTAAGTTTTATCCACCACATCATGTAAGTAGATGCCTGGTTCAAGCGTTTCGTAAGAAAGTCCAATGATTCTGATGTTTTCTTTGAATTCATCTCTAAGAGCTCGGATGACTGCGATACCTGGACCTGGACTGTCGATAGCGTTTAGCCCAGTTACGGCTACGACTAATTTATTGTTTGTGTTCATTATTATTATGTGATTAAATATCAGTTATCCAATAAATTAGCATCTCTTAACTGCAATAAAAAATCATCCCAATCTTTTTCCAATTGGCCGTTTTCAACATCATATTTTTCCTGGATATTTTTTTTGATTTCCGAAGCTGATAATCCTTGTTTGAGTAAAGTGATAATTTCAGAAGCCAAAGGGTTTGCTGAAAATGAATCACCAGTGGCGGGATTAAATATAAATCCAGATTCACTGGTGGCAATGTTTTTTCTCAGTTGCATTATTTAGTTTGGGTTTAATTAACTACGAAAAGTTTAGTACATCAAAAATACATTGTTGATTCGACATGAGAAAATAAAAAAAGGTTTTTTGAATTAATTAACAGAGAGAAAAATGTTTGTTGTTTTGGGTTTGTTGTTTGTTCAAAAGGTTCAAAAGGTTCAAAAGGTTCAAAAACTTTCCGGTGCAAATTACATTTTAAATTTATTGGACCTTTTGAATGAATATTTTTTATTAGTCTATCAAGCTTATCCAGCCTCTATCCAGCCTATCTAGCCCTAGTACCCCCTCAATTTCACCCATATATAATCATCCATCAACACATTGTTTTTAAAAACAGATTTTCTTCTGACACCCTCGAGGTAGTAGCCATTTTTTTCAAGGGCTCGCATTGAGGCTTTGTTGCTTTCAAAGACTTCGGCATAAATTCTTACAATATCGAAATAATAAAAACTATATTCTGTCATTTGTCTGATGGCTTCTGTGGCAATTCCTTTACCCCAGAAAGGTTCACCAATCCAGTAGCCAATTTCGGCTGATAAAATATAAACATCAGCATTAAATATCAATCCAATGCCGCCAATAGCTTCGCCTTCAAATTCTATAGCAAAATTGATCATGGGTACAGCCGCTTCTGAAGTGGCTATCCAGCTTTCAGCATGTTCTTTCGTATATGGATGTGGGAAATAATTTCTGAGATTGTTCCAAATATTGATGTTATCTGCATATTTCACCAGATTATCTATATCACTTTCTTTCCATGGTCTGATTAGCACTGACATATTTCAAAAATAGTATTGTAATTGAAAATGGCAAAAATTAACTGTTAACTATCATCA
>CALCNY010000153.1 GCA_937897585.1 uncultured Chitinophagaceae bacterium
ATGATGCAAAAGTTGCACTAGCTTGGTAGGTAGTTCCGTTATCAATGCTATAAGTAACACCTGCTTGAGCGGTAAACACAATAGTTCCTGTTGGTACAGCACATGTTGGCTGAGTAGTACTAGCTACTGTTGGTGCTGTTGGTGCTGTTGGTACAGCGTTAATAGTTACACTAGCTGCTGCTGCTGTGGAATTGACAAAGAAACCTTGACCAGATTGAATATTGTAATTACCACTACCAAAGCTTGTTGAGGCATCACAGTTGACACAACCTGTTACTATATTCCCATCTGTAATGAATGTAGCAAAAACGCCATATGAGCTAGGTTTGGGATCCCATAAATAATATGAATTACCAATACCAACCTTGGTCAATTTATTGAAATCTACTGCACAGGCATAAGGATTACCAAATGAAATGAACTGGCTTGCAGCAGTATTTGTTGATGTGACAGGAACGTTATTTAAATTAAATCCTCCCTTTTCTCTTAAAGTAGTTGCTGTTGGACTTTGAGATACTAATCTTACAGAACGATCCCCTCTTATAAAAGTCATGTATGCTATTCCTGTTACAAATCTACCATTGTAGATATTGGGTGTGGTAACAGATTTGGTTGAGACTATTCCTTCATAAGCCCCTTGATTGGATGCCAGATTTGGATTCCAGAATTTAACTGAAGCACCTGCTCCACTATAGCCATCAAATCCATCGCCTACCCAGCTAGTTCTATTGCTAGTAATTTGAATACCATAATTAGGAAGCGGATTCTGTAATGAGTCAGTTGCGCCTTCTTGCCATGCCATTTTAATGGTTTGGGCATTATGTGTGGTTGGCATAGACAACAAGCGCCAAGCTCTTCTTGAAGAAATATATCTTTCAACCACGGCATTACCAGTAACCGTATTTCCAGATACAACACTTCCTGTATTTGCATCTTTAGTGATGTTAGAAAGATAGGCTGTCAATGTATCAGAAGACTTCATAAACAGCAAACTATCCCCAATATTGAAGTTTCTGCTGCTACCAGCGAATCCTAGCTTATTCAACAAATTAAGCTGACCACCCAAGGTTACACCAACTGCATTGTTGATGGTGATATTCCTTACATTGTTGTTTTGGAATGTGCCCGCTCCTATAGTTTGAGCAGCTGTACCTGCAAATTCAATCGTACCCTCTTTAGCATTGATATTTCCTCCAGCTGTTGATGTATTTCCATAAATCTGCATTTTACCACCTGAAAGTACATTTACAACACCACCGGTATTCACAGCAATGTTTCTGCACATTGGAACAGGAAGTGTAGTATTATCAATAGATGGATAATTGGTTCTTGAGCCAGGAATAGTTACATCTGTATTAGATGCTGGCACCAATCCACACCAATTGATTTGGTCATTCCAGTTTGTATTAACACCTGCCCATTGTCCGATACCCAAACCGGTACCATCAAACTCATCAGCACCCATATCTGGAGGTGTACCTCTTGTGGCTCCATCTATATCATCTGCTGTGGAAGGTGTAGGTAATGTAATAGCAATTCCAGACGCATTCATAGCACAGTTGGTATTTACATTTAAATGCAATGAATCGGTGCCATCTGAAGCTTTTACAAACACTGGTTCTACTTGTGTTACAGAATTCAATTCTCTTGAACCTGGTGTTGTCCATGTTCCCGACAGCGTATTGAATCCGGTAGCTACTTCATAATACATGTAACGTCTACCAGTGGTATCAACGTAGAATAAGTTGTTTCTTGAAGCAGTATCATATAGTGAAGTTGTACCTGCTTTTCTTAATGCAACTGCATAACCTGTAGAACCGGCAGTGGATTTGTTTACAAAGATGTTGTTTCTTAATCTTACAACTACCTGAGCCGTATTGGTGTTTATGCTTGCAGCACTACTTCCAAACGTAGAAGTTGGATTTCCTGCACCTGCGATTCTTACTGTATTGAAATAAAGGAAAGTAGAATCTGCAGTTATTTGTGATAAATCTATACCTCTGATACCATCTGCTGTAGTTAATAATGACCCATTAGAAGCACCGTCAAATGCTTCTGTTAAATCCATATTTACCATGTTGTTGTAAATATAAGCCTTGGATGTAGTAGCTCCAGCAGCCATTGATCCTAACCATATACCTCTTCCAATGGTCGTAATTCCTGTACCAAATGGAATGATGTGAGCAATTTTATTTTTGTAAATGAGAATGTTATTGCCATTATTGTTTGATGGCGTACCTGCATTACAGATTGCTGTAACAATAGAATTGTAAACTGGTGTAGCATCGCCATTATTTCTTACATATAAAGTATCAACTAAATTAGAAAATATACTCTTAGAATAACTTCCGCCGGAAGTACTACCGCCTGAGAAAATTCCATACAATGCATGAACAGGTGTACCCGTGCTTCCGATTGCAGGAGAAATATAAAGGTTGCTTATTTTGTTGCCAAAAATAGACTCAGTTGGAGTTGCACCTATCGCGACATTTGAAGCATAACCTCTAAGTGTCGCTACATTTGAACCATTAATGCCCTGAATACTTAATTTTCTTACCGTATTCGCATTGGTTGTAAATGTAGCACCAGTGCCAGGGCCAATGAACCTGATACCAGAGGCAGTAACGGTATTAGTATTTGTGTTCAATACAGATACAGTATCCTTTTCAATAAGGTTTCCTTGAACATTTATTGCACCACTAGTACTTGCCACATTCAACCAATTTATATCAGTTGCTGTTGCAGAAGAAACAGATTTATTATTTCTGGAAATAGTATTGCTATTAACATTTAAAGTTTGGTATGTAGTACCATTGTTTTGAAGAACAATCGGTGTTCCGGTTGTTTGAATAGCATTTGAATCAATGACATTGTTATTCATGTTAATGATACCTGTAGCAGTTGCACTTCCAGTATTGTAGATAGCAGTCCAAGTACCTGTACCTGAAATAACAGAACCTTTAAAAGTATTTCCATTGATATTTACAGTTGTAACTGCTGATGCATTTGAGTTTTTAATACCTGTTACAGAACCCACTGTATTTGTGGTCGCCACAGAAGGAATTTTCACTGAAACATTATTTAATACAATGCTAACAGCAAAACCGGCACCACCACCAACACTGTTATCTATACCATAGTAATTGCTGTTTGCACCACCCGTAATAGTAACATTGTTGGCTTTAATTCCAATTCCGGTTGTTCCAGTTGCATGAACCGTTTCAATGCCATATTGTGAACTCAAATGATCAACTCCAGTTCCATCAGCATGGTTATTGATTTCATTATAAGCAACAACTGCATCTACTTGATTCAACAGATATACCCCATAAGAAGGAATTGTTGCACTTGCACCTCCACCGAAATTGATAATACGATTTCCTGAATTTGAAACTGTGCTATCTCCTATTCCATTGCCACTATCAGCAAAACCAGCGGCATTTGCACCAGCAAAACCAGAAATTCCTATACCGGTATTTGCATTTTGAATGATATTGGCGATAAACTTATTGTTGGAGTTTGAACCAGTTAAGGCAGTTGGTGTAACAGCCGTTGTTGCTGTTGTGGCCAAACCATTGATAACTGCGATACCCACAGAACCTCCAAAAGTATTGGCGGTACCTGCCACCACATTGTTTCTGTTCAAAGTAATGGTACAGTTTCTGATTGTATCATATTGAGCACCATCAGTAGCGCTTGTTTTGAACAAACCATAACCATACTCCATGGCGTTTGCTGTTGTATTATTATCTTGTAAATCAATACCATCAATAGTTACATAATCCATGCCACGCAAACTCCAGATTCCATCAGGAGTGGCAGAAGCGAATGAATTGGAAGTACCTGTTTGTGCATTAACCTTAGGATTATTACCAGTACCATTTTTCTTGAATACAATATGCTTTGTAGCACTTACACCATTAGTTCCACTGTTTAAAGTAGTACTGCCCAATGCTATAGTTGCCG
This sequence comes from uncultured Chitinophagaceae bacterium, assembly GCA_937897585.1. GTDB lineage: Bacteria > Bacteroidota > Bacteroidia > Chitinophagales > Chitinophagaceae > Ferruginibacter. The sequence goes on from CALCNY010000153.1 coordinate 3,967, forward strand.
TCAATGTTTCAACATAGTTTGAATCCACTTTAAATATCCAGTTGCCATTAGTATTTGCAATACCATTAGTATTTAAATAACTAACTGCTTCTGCAATCGTGTTGAAATCGCTACAAGTTCTTTTTGGAATATAATATGTACCTGCAGCCAAAGGACCTGAGTTACCAGGAGTAACAGTAATACTTCCTGTTGCTGTGATAGTGCCACAACCACCGGTTAATGTTACTGTGTAGTTGAATGTTCCTGATGCTGTTGGTGTTCCACTTATGGTTGCCACATTAGATACCCATCCAGATGTTAATCCAGCAGGCAATCCACTGAAAGTAGCACCTGTAGCTCCTGTAGTTGCATAAGTTATTGTGGTTATTGCAGTACCCTGACAAACAGTTTGGTTATTTGTTCCTGCAGCAGAAGACAATGTTGCAGTGTTTAAAGGGGTAACTGTAATTATCGGAGATCCTGTATTTCCAGTTCCCACATAACCACCTGTACTTGTAACCGACACTAAAGAATAAGTTGTAGTAATTGTTGGTGTTACAGAAATATTAGCTCCAGTGAGATAGTTATTAACTGTATAGTTAGTAGTTCCATCTGAGTAAACAATAGTAAAAGGTGATATACCACCAGTGATGGCTACCTGCAAATTAGCAGTAGCACCAGAACAAATTGTTGTTGGTGCCACAGCAGATAATACCGCAGCAGTAGATGCTGAATTTACGGTTACAACAGCAGTACCACTATTTCCAGTACCCACACAACCTGCAGCACTTGTTACTGAAACCAAAGTGTATGTAGTGGTTACAGTTGGTGAAACAGAGATATTAGTTCCACTGATATAGTTATTAACAGTGAAGTTGGTTGTGCCATTGCTATACACAACTGTATATGGAGAAGCTCCTCCAGTTATGGCTACTTGCAAATTAGTGCTGTTACCTAAAATAATGGTAGCTGTCCCTGACAATACCGCAGCAGTAGAACCGCCATTTACCACAACACTCACAATTGCAGACGTATCTTTTCCACAAGTGCCCGTTACTATTGCATAATAATAGGTAGTGCCTGCAGTGGCAACTGATGGCGTATAACTTGAAGCTGTAGCCGATCCTAATGAAGTAGCACCCGTGTAAACATTGGTAGTATTACTGTACCACTGATAAGTTAAGGTTCCTGTTCCTGTTGCAACTACTGATAATGCTGTAGCTGAACCTCCCGCACATACGGCAGCAGGAGCTGTAGGCTCAGTTGTAATCAAAGTAACAGGATTAACCACAACCGCAACGGCATTGCTGCTTATTGGTCCGCATGTACCCGTCACAACTACATAATAGTATGTTGTGCCTGTGGTTGTTATTACAGGAGTATAACTTGCTGTTTGAGCAGTAGCTCCTAAAGAAACCCCTCCTGTATTACTGTTAATTGTATTACTATACCACTGATAAGTCAATGTGCCCGCACCGGCAGCTACTACCGTTAGTGGAGTTGCTGTTCCGCCTGCACATGCCGCAGCTGGAGCAACTGGTTGTGTGGTGATTGATGTATTTCCATTCACGACTACCGTAACAGCAGCACTGGTATCTTTTCCGCATCTTCCGGAAACAATTACGTAATAATAAAAAGTATTTGCAACTGATACTGGCACTGTATAACTAGCAGCCGTAGCCGAAGCTATTAAAGTTCCACCAGTGTTTGTGTTTGTTGTATTACTATACCATTGATAAGTTAATGTTGCACCTGAAGCTACTACTGTAATTACAGGAGCAGTACCTCCTACACAAACTGCAGCAGGAGCAACAGGCTCTGTAGTGATATTTGTTACGGCGCTTACAGTAACCGCTGCAGCACGACTGGTATCTCTCGTATTGCACTGAATGTCTTCTACAACCACATAATAATAATTAGTGCCAGTAGTTGTAACATTAGGAACTAATGTATCTGCAATCTGTCCCAGCATAATTGTACCACCTGAGTTACTATTGACAGTATTGCTATACCATTGATATGAAACAGTTGAATTGGTTGTTACCACTACTGATAACACAGGTGCATTATCACCTTGGCAAATTGAGCTATCTCTTGGCTCCAGCGAAATCACTGGACTTGGTTTGATTTTTACAAAAGAAGTATCCTTAGCCACACAACCTACTGATGAAGTTGCAGAAACTATATAACTAGTATTTGCTGCCGGAGAAGCAATAACCTGAGCACCAGTTGTGACATTTAAACCAGTAGGTGGTGCCCAAGAATAAGTAGTTGGGAATTGCTTGGTACCAGATACTTTGACATTATCTATTATCCAGTAATAACCCCAGTCTGATTCATAATAATATCTCAACATCAAATTACTTTGTCCTAAGTAAGCACTCAAACTGATATTAGCATTTGCAGTAGTTTGTGCATTACTTGTTGTACTACCTGCAGTTGTACTCCAATAATCTTGGAGTAAATTCCAAGTATGACCGGTATCGGTAGAAATATCTACTTCCACATAGTTATCGAATAAACTAGAGCTTCTCAATGCATGTTCAAAACTGAGATTTGCACTAGTGAAATTGGCCAAACTAAACGTATCAGAGTATAAAATTGAAAGTGTAGACGAGCCTGAACCTCCTGCATCGGCATCAGCCTGTGCAAACCATCCACCATCAGGTGTAGTAAAGTTTTGGAAAGTAGCAGACCCTGTTGGATTATTAAATGGTGTTGAATACAATGCCCAATTACTTACATTAGGTGATGTAGGTGCGCTATAAACACTCCACTCAAGGTTTGCTATATCACCATTAAAATCTTCATTTAGTGCGAAAGCATTACCATAAGCATTAGCACTGGTAACATTTATTGTTTGGCTTCCGCCTGTACAAATTTCAGCAGTATCAGGCGATGAAATTACACTTGAAGGTGCTGTATTTATTGCCACTACTACCGCATGTGATTTCAAACTGTTACAAGCAGGACTGCTATTCAATGCCTGAACAGAAATCAAATTATTACCGGCACCATTGATAGTGTAGGTAGCATTAGTTTCTCCCGGTATAGCTGTTCCATAATTATACCATTGATATGATGTAGCAGTACCATAAGTCATGGTAGTAGTAAGTGTTTGCGAAGCAGGAGAACAAATATTAATTGTACCCTGCTGGTTGATTTTAACAACTGGTAAACGAATAGGCGTAACTGTTACAGATGTAGGTGCTGTATTAATATTAGCGCGGCAACCACTGGAAGTAATGGCTATTGCAGTATAAGATCCTCCTACACTCACATAACCAAAAGTTTGTGCGCCACCATTTCCAGAAACAGGTAAACCATAGTTTCTTACAGAATCTGTATTGTATAATTGGTAACTATTACCTGCCACTGTTGTACTTAAGCCTACCAAAACACCGTTTAATCCACTACAGAAAGAACCTCCACCTGTCATTGAGATGCCTGTTACTACAGGAAGTGGATTAATAGTAACTGTAGCCGGATTTGAAAAGGCTATAGAACAACTTGTTCCAGTGCTTTGCACTACCGCACGATATTTGGTAGTTTGAGCCGGAGCAGCTGACAAGAAATAGGAATTGGTTGTATTGGCAATTGTAGTAGTAGTAGTGAAATTATCAATAGAAGATTCCCAACGGATAACATTACCCACATTACCACTTAGGGTAAACGTTCTGGTAAGTGTTGAACCGATACAAATACTCGTATCTGAGGTAACACTACCTCCAACCGAAACAGGATTTACTGTAAAGCTATATGGCACAGACGGACAACCCGTGCTGTTTGTAAAAATAATTGTGGTTGTACCGGCTGATACAGCAACAACACTACCCGTGTTATTAACTGTAGCAACAGGATTGTTGGTAGATACCCATGGATTGACTGCATTGGCTGTAGTTGAACCAGTAAGTAGTATCGTAGCACCAATACATGCTGTTGAAGAAGGACTTGAAATTGTAGGAGATGAAACAGAATCAATCACAGCACTTCCTGTCATTTGAACGGAACAACCTGTTGCTGCATTAGTGGCCGTTACTGTATAAGTACCTGCTAGCTGTAAGCCAAAACTTATCGCACCGCCGATGCCCGCTACAGGACTACCCACGTTACCTAGTGGCGTACCAACTGTTTTAACCAGTTGATAATTAATTCCTGCTTGTGAATTGCTTAAACCAACTGCAACACCAGTTGCACTTGAACAATAAGAACCTGTGCCTGTTACCAAGTAAACATTAGGTTTTGGATTTACAGTGAATAAAACTGTTTTTGAACATCCCTGGTTGTTTGTATATGTTATATTACATGTCCCAACTGCCACACCAAAAAATTTCTTGGTTGTGGAAGCACTATTATTCAGTGATGCAATAGAACTATTGGATGAATACCAGGGAACAGTTGGCGTTGAACTATTATTCAAACCTGCATTCGTCCCACCACCAGTAAATACTGAAGAAGAGTCTCCCAAACATACAGAAGATGGACCGGTTAAAGTTGGGGCTGCATTTATTGTTACACCATAATTAGCCGATGTACAACCATTCGTATTTGTATAAGTAATATTAGTGGTACCAGCAGTAACACCTGTTACCGCACCAGATGCATCCACTGTAGCTACGGCTGAATTTGAAGATGCCCAAACTGGTGTTTGCGTTCCATTACCTGCACTACCAGCTGTGATATTTATGACTGATGTTGCACCAATACAAATGGATGCAGAAGCAGTGGTGAATGTTGGCACCGTACTTACAAAAGCAGTATCAGGGGTACGAGTACCCGAAACACAACCCAATGCTGTTGCAGCCTGTACATAATAAATGGTATTGGCTGAAATGCTTGGTGTTGTATAAGCAGAACCTGTAAATAGATTGGTGCCTCCTGTTGGTGCACTCCACCAGGTTAAAGTATTACCTGCAGAAGTGGCCGACAATGATACAGTTCCAGTTCCACAAATAGAACCGCTAGTAACTGTTGGCGGGGCAGGAATGGCATTAACTGTTACTTGTATAGAATCAAAACATCCTGTACTCAATGTACACTTGATATAGGTATTGCCTGCTGACAAACCTGTTGCCAAACCGGTTGTTGATATAGTAGCCACTGTAGTGTTAGTACTAATCCATGGATTTACTAAAGAAACAGTGTTTGGATTTGCTGTGAATTGTTGAGTACCATTCTGACAGAAACTGGTTGTTCCTGATATGGTTGGTTTTGGGTTTACGGTTACTGTTGCTGTATCGGAAGTAAGGGTGCTTGTTCCTGAACAAACATTTGATTGAACACTTACAATGAATTTTGTTGTTTGTGTGATATTGGTATATGTATAGTTCAGCAATCCAGCTGTACTTGGGATACTTGTATAAGTAACACCTCCATCTGTAGAACTTTTCCAAGTTACAATAGCAGTTGCTTGAGCAATAGTACCAAAATTATAACCGGTAAGACTTAATGTACCGCTTGCACCTGAACATACTGTTGTGTCATTTATCACTCTTCCTGCAAAAGAACCTGTGGCATCGAATTCATCAGCACCAATATCAGGTGTAGATGCTGAACGTGTATCCGCATCAATATCATCTGATATGGTAATTGGTGTAGTTATTGGTGTACCTGCATTTGAAATTCCGGCATCACCACAAATCATGTGTAAATCTGTGGCGCTGGCGAAAGCTGGAGCTGTTGCCAATACAGTAGAACTGGTTTGAGACAGAGGTACTCCTGTAACTTGAGTAGTTCCGTCATAATAAACACATCTATTTGTAAGTGCAGATCCAGAATAGTATGCATTATTGCTGGAATTTAAATTGTCATAATTTGAAGTACCTGCAACAACTGCAGCCGATCTTTTGAAATCTGCGACTATAGTATAGATACCCGCAGCTGCTCCAACTGGTACACAATCATTGGAAATAATATTATTTCTCATCAACAATTTTGCAGAGGTATTCGTACCAGAATTCGTCTGATAAATTCCACTGGAGCTGAACTGTGTGGAGTTGGTACCTGACAATCGGATTGAATTGTAAAATAAATTGTATGAAGACGTTACAGCAGCAGTAAGGGTTTCTATCCCTCTTAATGCTTCAATTGTAGAGGCTGTGACAGAAGGAACAACATTTGCACCAGCCCCAGTAGGTCTTGTCGAAGCACCTAGGTCAAGTGCAATCATGTTGTTGTAAATATTAAGCGTAGCATTAGGATGTGACCCTAGTGTAATTCCAGAAGCAGCCGCACCTACTGAAGCAGCGGCATTGTATCCTGGGAAGATATTGCTGATTTTGTTTTTATAGATATTTCCACTACCATTTGATGAGTATATACCTGTTATTTTGGTTGAATAAGTGGAAAGTCCATATATGTTATCAATAGTGTTGTTGTAAATATTTTTTGTCGCACCTGAGGCAATAGATCCTGCATTCAATACTCTAATTACATTTAAAGCCAAAGATGCCTGAGTACCAGAAATGAACATATTTTTAAAAGTATTTCCATAAATGGTTTCATTGGTCTTAGAAGTACTAAAATAACCATACAATGTTTCAATATTTGTAGCTACAGTTCCGGAAACATTCATGTTGATTCCATTGTTATTAAGTGTATTATTAGCAAC
>CALCNY010000154.1 GCA_937897585.1 uncultured Chitinophagaceae bacterium
GGCTGCCGACAAAAATTCCACTTTACCATGTCCATAGGGATGATCCTGATCTTTCGGTTTTCCGGAAATATATAAACTATACAATCCAATAAAGCCTGCTACAACATTTACAATACTTTCCAAAGCATCCGTAAGAATTGCAACAGAATGCGTCAAATACCAGGCAAAAAGCTTTATGAGAAACAACGCGACCGAAATTACCGCAATGTATTTTTGGATTTTAAAATTTTGAGTAGCTCTGTTCAAAATTATTTATTGAATTGTTGAAAAAGGTAGCAGAACAAGCGTTTTTTTCTGATAATGATAAAGATACTTATAACTTTAAAAAAGCTGAATAATTTATTTGAAATAGCCTTTAAATACTAAAACTACAAACCTTAATTTTGCCACAAATAAAACATTATGAATTTCCAACTTTCTGAAGAACATTTGATGATTCAACAAGCTGCGAGAGATTTTGCTCAAAATGAATGCCTTCCTGGTGTTATTGAAAGAGATGAACATCAAAAATTCCCTAAAGAACAAATTGAAAAACTAGCCGATTTAGGTTTTATGGGCATGATGGTTAAACCAGAATATGGCGGTAGTGGTATGGACACCATCAGTTATGTTTTGGCCATGGAAGAAATCAGTAAAGTTGATGCTTCAGTAAGTGTAGCTATGAGTGTGAACAATAGTCTGGTTTGTTACGGACTTCAAGAATATGGAAATGAAGAACAAAAGCAAAAATATTTGACACCACTTGCTCAGGGAAAAAAAGATGGCGAATTATATATCGGCGCGTTTTTATTAAGTGAACCAGAAGCCGGCAGTGACGCCACTTCGCAAAGCACAACTGCAGAAGACAAGGGCGACTATTATTTGCTTAACGGTACTAAAAACTGGATTACCAATGGCAATAGCGCTTCGGTATATCTTGTTATAGCACAGACTGATCCCTCTAAAGGAAGTCGTGGCATCAATGCATTCATTGTAGAAAAAAAATGGGATGGCGTTGTTGTAGGAGCAAAAGAAAATAAATTAGGCATCAGAGGAAGTGATACGCATACTATCTTATTCAACGATGTAAAAGTGCCTAAAGAAAACAGAATCGGTGAAGATGGATTCGGATTTAAGTTTGCGATGAAAACTTTAGCCGGCGGAAGAATTGGAATCGCTTCACAAGCATTGGGAATCGCAAGTGGTGCTTACGAATTGGCTTTGGCTTATAGCAAACAACGTAAAGCTTTTGGTACGGAAATCATGAACCATCAGATTATCCAATTTAAATTAGCTGATATGGCTACAAAAATTGAAGCAGCCAGATTACTTTGTTTAAAAGCTGCCTGGGAAAAAGACAATCATATTGACTATACATTAAGCAGTTCCATGGCAAAAGTGTTCAGCAGTGAAGCTGCCATGTGGACCGCAACAGAAGCCGTTCAAATACATGGTGGTTATGGTTTCGTAAAAGAATATCATGTAGAAAGATTGATGCGTGATGCGAAGATTACTCAGATTTATGAAGGAACAAGTGAAGTGCAAAGGATAGTGATTAGTAGGACGATTTTAAAGTAAATGTTTGGAAGCCCCCTCAATCCCCCAAAGGGGGAAGTTGTTTGGCGTTTGGTGTTTGGTGTTATGTTTGAAATTTCATTTGTGGTATTGAATCCCATTTTTACATTTTACATTGGATATTTTACATTTTACATTCCCTTATGCCCTTCAACACAGAAAAATACAATTCACTTAAACAATCTATTCCTACGGGAGTTACCATCATCGCTGTTTCCAAAACAAAGCCTATTGAAGATCTTCAGGAAGCCTACGAAATTGGTGTTCGTGATTTTGGAGAAAACTATGTGCAAGAATTGGTTGAAAAACATGAAGCATTATCAAAAGATATTCGCTGGCATTTTATTGGTCATCTCCAATCCAATAAAGTAAAATACATCGCTCCTTTTGTTCATCTCATTCATGGTATAGACAGTGAAAAGTTGTTAATTGAAATCAACAAGCTAGGAAAAAAAATAAATAGAAAAATTAATTGCCTGCTTCAAGTATACATCGCTAAAGAAGAGACAAAATTCGGAATGGATGAACAAGAACTTCAACATGTAATGTCAATTTTACCTGGACTTGAATACGTTCAAATCTGCGGTCTCATGGGCATGGCTAGTTTCACCGACAACGAACAAATCATAACATCCGAATTCAAATATTTATATAATCTGTTTCAAACAAATTCCCCCTTTGGGGGATTGAGGGGGCCCACAAACAACGACCCCCAAACCCCAAACCCCAAACTCCAAAAGTTGAGCATGGGCATGAGCGCCGACTACAAAATCGCCATCGAATGTGGGAGCAACATGATTAGAATTGGCAGCATGTTGTTTGGAGAAAGAAACAAAACCAGCCAGACCAAGTAAATCCTTAAATTTGTTAAAATTTCAATTGTTGCATTGATTTGTTCAATGAATGTATTTATTTGCCGTTGAAATTTTATTTCAGCAATAATCATTTATCCATGACAACAATTTTTTCAACAGAGGAAAACAAAAAAGCAGCTACTTATACAGCTACAATATGTGGTATACTTTTATTGCTTTTTATTTTTATCCGTTGGTCGGTATTACCACCTACAGCTCCCGTGATAGAAGATCAAATTGAAATAAATCTTGGAAATGATGAAGAAGGCTTTGGAGAAGAACAACCATTGGTAAAAGGAACTCCATCCAACGCAAAAGAAGAAAACACACCTATTCCACCCGACGAATCATCTAGCGACAATATAACTCCACCTTCTGATAATAATGATGCAGATGCAGCACCTGTGGTTAAAAACGAAAAACCTAAAACAAATCCTACTCCCGAAAAGCCTAAAGTAGTTCAACCTGAAAAAACGGCTACTACTCAAAAGCCGAAATTCATTATGAACGCCAACAATTCTTCTACTAAAATCGGTAATAATACCGAAGAAGACAATTCCTTTACCTCACAAGGAAAAACTCCTGGTAAAACAAAAGATGATGGATCTCTCGGTGGTAGTAAAACGGGTGGCGCAACGGGCGGACCTAAAGTAACCAAAGGCAACAGAAAAATCATCAAGCATTATAAATTCGAAGGCGAACTCAATAAAGCTACTATCTACGCTATCATAAAAGTATCAGCTTCTGGTCAAGGTAAATTCGTTGGCTTTGATAAAGGCAGCACCAGTAGAAGTCAGGCTTATGCAAACGCTGTAAGTAACTATTTAGGCAATATACAATTTGATGCTGCAGAAAATGAATCTACAGTTACCGTTCAGTTTGTATTCGATGTGAATTAAAAATTCATTCAGTAAGAAATTGTATTTATTTTTATGCAATGACTTACGAAGAAGCTTTATCCTATCTATATTCACAACTGCCCATGTTTTCAAGGATTGGGGCAGCAGCTTACAAAGTAGACATACACAATACGGTAGCAATTTGTGAAGTTTTAGGAAATCCACAAAACAAATTCAAATCCATTCATATAGCCGGAACTAACGGCAAAGGAAGTACGAGCCACATGCTGGCGGCAATATTGCAACAACAAGGATTTAAAACAGGTTTATATACTTCCCCACATATCAAAGATTTTGGCGAAAGAATACGTATCAATGGAAATATGATTGATAAAGATTTCGTTGTTTCTTTTACCGAAAAAACAAAAAGCATTTGCCAGGATATACAACCTTCCTTCTTCGAACTCACTGTGGCCATGGCTTTTGAATATTTCGCTTTGCATAAAGTTGATATTGCTGTAATTGAAACCGGAGTTGGAGGAAGACTCGACAGTACCAACATCATCAATCCTATTCTTTCCATCATCACCAATATCGGTTACGATCACACGAACTTATTAGGCAATACGCTAGAAGCCATTTCATTCGAAAAAGCAGGTATCATTAAAAACAATACACCCGTTGTCATTGGGGAATATTTACCAGAAACAAAACCTGTATTTGAAAACAAAGCCCGCGAAATGAACGCGCCGATTTTATACGCATCCGAAATTTATGAAGTCACTCTTTTAGAAAACAGCAATCAATTTTTGAAATGCGAAGTCAAAGACAACACAAATCAACATGCTAAAATATTCGCACTCGACCTCAACGGCAATTATCAATTAAAAAATCTTAAAACAGTTTTAGCAGCAGAAAAAATTCTTGCAACAATTGGTTTTGAAATTGATGAACCCAATGAAAAATTCGCTTTGGCAAATGTAAAAACTATAACCGGCCTCAAAGGCAGATGGGACGTGGTTTCTGAAAAACCTTTATGCATTCACGATGTGGCTCATAACAAAGATGGCATTCATGCACTGCTACAGCAATTAGAAGAAAATCATAGCAATGCCAATTATCATTTTGTAATCGGTTTTGTAAATGATAAAGACATTTCATCCGTTCTGGATTTGCTTCCCAATAATGCAAATTATTATTTTACCAATGCACATATTCCACGTGCACTTCCTCATGCGGAACTCAAATCAATGGCGAATGAAAAAAACTTGAATGGCGAAAGTTATGACGATGTGAATGAAGCCATTAGCGCTGCAAAAAAAATAGCGGATGAAAATGATGTGATAGTTGTGTGTGGCAGTTTCTTTATTCTGGCAGAAGTGAATCAGTAACCCAATTGCTTTAATTTCTCAAAACCATAAAACAAACAAAGTGCATGCATGCTTTGGATGAATTCGCTGTTGGATAACATTTGTTTTACTTCCTCGATTGGTTTTAGCATGATATCTATTTCTTCATTGTCATCCAATTCCTGTGCTTTAACTTTCTTACCTCCAATTGCTAAAAATAGTTTGGTGAAATTATTCAGCACACCGGGATTTGCGGCTGTTGTTCCAAGATAAAATACTTCATTAAATTCATATCCTGTTTCTTCAAGCAACTCACGTTTAATGGCATGCTCTGGAATTTCATCAGCATCTATAAAACCTCCAGGCAATTCTATTGAATATTGCTGAACGGGATGACGATATTGTTTCACTAACAAAATCTGATTGTCTGATGTAATAGCCATTGCTGTTGCACTTTCAGGCAACTCCACTACAAAATAAGGATCTACAATTTTACCGGACGCCAATTGATACGCATCTTTTCTTGCAGTAA
>CALCNY010000155.1 GCA_937897585.1 uncultured Chitinophagaceae bacterium
CGTGGCGACCCTAAGCAAAACATAATCAAAGTCCCCCTTGGGGGATTGAGGGGGCTTAATTCCCTTTTATCATAAACACATAATCCTCCACCTTCTTAATTTGAGTAATTCTATCTGTTTTTCTTAAAATAGGCTTGGCGGTAATTTTGATATCGCTGTTTTCCTTCACTTTTCTCATTTCAGTGATAGCGCTATAAATGTTTGCAGATTTTATTGCATAAACCACGCCTTCTGCATCGGCTTCTTTGCTTGAAATCACGCCAACAATTTCTCCATTTTTATTAAATACAGGCGAGCCGCTGTTTCCTTCATTGGCTAAGGTGCTCAACTGACAGAAAATGGTATCCATCTGATAGCCGTTTTGAGCACTGATATAACCTTCTCCATAAACGATTTCTTGTTTAGGATAACCCAGCATGAATACTTGTTCGCCTAAATCTGCGTTGTTTTTTCTAATGCTGAAGGGTAGGGCTGGAATTTTCTTGAAATCTTTATCAGTGATTTTAATTATGGCGAGGTCATTTTCAGGATTAACATACACCGATTCTGCAAGGAATTGTTCTCCTTTATTGTTTTCAACGATTAACTGATGTGGCGCTTCGTTGAGTACGTGAGCATTTGTAACTATGTAATTATTGTTGACATCAATCATAAAACCGGTGGCTCTGAACTTACTTTCTACTCGAGGTTTTTCAGGAACGCCTTGGTTTTCAGTAGCAACTTTTAATTTGCCAATCTGTTTTTCCAGTTTTTTATATTTTACATCTTGTTCTTTGAGTTTTTCAACTAGTGGTTTGATGTTATTTTGTTTGTTGCTGCTGAATACGGAAATAAGTGTAGCACAGGTGATGGATACGATTACAGCGATTGAGGCTGCGACTGCAACGATTCTTTTATAACGATTCCACAGGAAAATGATTTTTGCGGAACCTTTAAGTGGATCTCTTGAAATGACACCTTCTTCTGAAAGTTTATTTTCAGTCTCAATTAAGATATGTTTCAAGTTTTTTTGAGTACCAAATTTGTTCAATTCTTGGATGAAATAAATCATTTCAACAACTTGTTGATCAAATTCAGGATTATTTTTTCTCATTTCTTCAAAATAAAATAACTCTTGAGCAGCCATTTCTTTATTTAGAAATCTTTCTACAGCGTCAAATAATAAAGTATCTTCCATATCACTTCAGGTTTTTATATTCTGCAAAAAATATTTTTTTCAACCGCACCAGGCATTTGTATTTCTGGGTTTTTGCATTATCGGCATTTGTATAATTAAAGTTAGAGGCTATTTCATGCATTGGTTTTTTATGGATGTAATATGCTTCCAATAAACTCTTGCAAGGGTCCCCAATTTTTGCTAGTGCAGTTTCCATGATTTCAAAACTGACTTGCTTTTGTTTATGTTCATCTAAATCTTCATCAACTTGTACAACCTGCTCAAAATCATCTGTATGGGAGGCTGTTCTTTGTTGTTTCTGAAGCTTTTTAAGCCAGATTCTTCGAGATACTGAATATATATATGTTTTAATCTGACAGGTTAAAACAAAATCAGGATCAACGGATTTTTCAAATAAAACAATCATTGCTTCCTGAAAAATATCAGCGGCATCGTCAGTGGTTCCTCTGTTATTCAGAACCATAGTTTGTACCATTTGAAAATTATCGCGGTAAATAATTTCTACAGAAGATTTATCCTGATTCGCCAATCCTTCCAGTAAAATTTTATCCTGCTCGTTATTATTCACAGCGTATCCTTTATACAATTTTTAAAAATTGGTAACCCTTTGAAAAAAAAATAAAAAAATCGGGTTACCTTTGTCGAAATGTGGTATTAAACCGCAAATTATAATTTTAAACCAAAAAAAAACAACAATGAAAAAGTTTTTAGCAATTGCAATGATCGCTGCAACATTAACTTCATGCGGTGGTGGTGAAACTAAAGAAGAACCAAAAGCAGATTCTGCTATGGTAGCTCCAGTTGAAACTCCAGCTCCAGCTCCAGCTGCTGATTCTATGGCTAAACCAGCTATGGATTCTATGGCTAAACCAGCTATGGATTCTGCTAAAAAATAATTTTAGTACGAAATTTGAAATAAAAATTAATAGTTTATTATTTCAATGGCAAGTTATAAAAGCCACTCCTTTTTGGGGTGGTTTTTTATTTAGTTAGCATTTTCTACATTAAAACGGATATGTTAATCGGTAAATTTGATGATTTGTTGATTTGGAAATTAGAAAAAATTAAAAAATGAGACATTTTCTTTTGTTTGGATTTACTTTTATTTTTTTTATTATGGGTTCTTGCTGTGGACCTAAATGCAATAAGCCTAAAAATAATGAGGAGACAAAGGCAGCCACAATCGATGGGGCTGATAATGATGAGCATGGATGTAAAGCTTCAGCGGGTTACCAATGGAGTGAATTGAAACAAGAATGTGTGCGTCCTTTTGAATTGCCCTTGAGCATATTAAGTCCGGATAAAACCACTATGACCAGTGTACTATTTTCTTCAGACAGCAGCCAAGTAGAAATATTTTCAGCTGATGGTCATTTTATTCTTGACAAATCTGCATCAGGCCATTATGACAAAAGGCTTAAAAATCAATCAGCACATTTAGACCGTAATGAAATTGGAAAATGGTTTTGGGTTTTTGAAAACTGATTGAACTTCTATTGAATTAGACAATCATCAATCCACAACCTCTTATATCGCTGTTTTCAATCCTTCCGGTGATTTCAAAACTTCCATCGGCATAGGCAATCCCTGCATCTTCGGTGGCGATAAAACTGCAACTATTTATATTGGCAAAGTCGATTACATTGATGCCGCCGAAATGAGCATTCGTTTCACTGAAATCAGTTATTGTTTCCAGCGGATTATCCAATTCTCGAACCATTATTTTCATCCAGGGTGGGCAATTAAAAACGCCATTGCCTTTGGAGTATGCTTGCGACAATAATTCCGTCATGCCATATTCAGAGTGGATATCATCGACGCCAAAATTATGTTTCAATTGTTTATGAAGTTCCTGTTTGCTGAGTTCTTCACGCCTTCCTTTCATACCGCCGGTTTCCATCACAAGAGTATGTTTCAACAGCATGGGAAATTTTTCCGAAAAATCCAGTAATGCATAACTGACCCCAATAAGCAGCGTTTTTTGTTGACGACTTTCATTTAACTCAAGGATGCTTTTTAAAGCTTCAAATTCATATAAATAGAAACCGCTGTGCTCATGAGCGCTTAACGTAATTAATTTGTCAACCATGTAAACCAGTGAAGAACCTTTTCTTTCAAGGTAGGAGGGCAACAAGCCGATAATACAATATTCGTTTATGTTGCCATAAAACTTGGTAAATGATTGTAAAAAGCTGGATTCATAAATGCTTAAATCTTTTACAAAATGCTTACTCGAGATTGAGCCTGTTGTTCCGCTGCTTTCAAAAACTGCAACTTCCTCAAAGGTGCCCGTTTTTATGATTCTGCTTTTAAAAAACTGAATGGGCAAAAATGGAATTTGTGTAAGGTCAGATTTTAAAGGTGCTTCGGATGAGAAATTCAAACAATCACACCACTGTTGATAAACTAAATTGTTATTGTACTGAAAATTAAATGTTTGCAATGCCGCCGAAAGAATAG
>CALCNY010000156.1 GCA_937897585.1 uncultured Chitinophagaceae bacterium
AAGAATATCAATTTTTCCACTAAAGCCAGTAAAGAGAAAATAAGAGCTGCATTTTATGTTGACTGGGATCCGCAATCTTTTTTTTCGCTCGAAAAAAATATTGATAAACTAAATATGGTTATGCCAGAATGGTTTTTTATTGATCCTAATACAGACACAGTATATACAAAAATCGATACAGCTGCATTAGGTCTCATGAAATCCAAGAATGTGAATATACTTCCTATCATCAACAACACAAATTCAAAAAACGGTGTCGGTGAATTTGATGGTAAAATATTACACAGAATAATTCATGACGAACAAAAAAAGGAAAGATTAATAAATGATATCGTTAGGTTATTAAAACAAAATAAACTTCAAGGTATTAATATCGACTTCGAAGATTTTATTGAAAAATCAGATGAACCCATAACAAAATTTCAGAAAGAACTATTTCAAAAGCTTCATTCTAATGGGCTTTTAGTGACACAGGATATCATGCCTGATGATGATGATTTTGATGTAAAGGCATTGGCTAATTATAATGATTATATCATCTTAATGGCTTATGATGAGCATTTTGCAACTAGTAAGCCCGGCTCAATCAGTAGTCAGCAATTTATTGAAAAAGTTCTTGATGATGCTGCAAAAGATATTCCATCAGAAAAAATAATATTAGCGTTTGCTGGTTATGGTTATGATTGGCAAGATGGAGTAGAAGCAACCAATCTTACCTATCAACAAGCTTTGGTGAATGCCAAACAATATAATTCAGTAATTGATTTTGACAATGATACTTATAATAATCATTACGTTTATAAAGATCCGAAACAAATTAATCACGATGTATATTTCACAGATGCCGCTTCAAATTTCAATACCATAAGATTTGCAGATCAATATGGAACTGCAGGAACTGCATTGTGGCGACTAGGCAGTGAAGATGATCGGCTCTGGGATTTTTATGGAAGAAACCTCTCCAATAATAGTCTTTCTAAAAATCCATTTGATTACAATAAACTTAAAAATGTAAATACACCTGTAGAAAGTCCTGATTACATCGGTGATGGAGAAGTGTTGAATGTTATCACAACACCGCAGCCAGGTAAAATAAATCTAGAAGTAGATTCAGCTGAAGGTATTATTACAGAACAAAATTATTTACAACTTCCAACAAAATATGTTATTAAAAAATATGGAAATGTTCATCGTCAGGTTATTTTGACTTTTGATGATGGTCCTGATGCTGAATACACGCCCAAAATTTTAGACATTCTAAAAAAAGAGAAAATACCGGCAACATTTTTTATTGTAGGTTCTGAAGCAGAAAGCAATCTTCCCATATTGAAAAGGATTTTTGAAGAAGGTCATGAAATTGGTAACCATACATTCACTCATCCGAATATGGCAGCTATTTCAACTGAAAGAGCTGCTACAGAAATGGAAACAACCCGTTTACTTATTGAAGCGGTTACCGGTAAAAGTACCATTCTTTTTAGAGCGCCTTTTAATGCAGATTCTGAACCAAGAAAAGATGAAGAATTAAAACCAATTGCTTTAAGTAAGAAAAAAAACTATTACACCATCGGAGAAAGTATTGATCCCAATGACTGGGAACCTTCGGTTACAGCCGATTCAATATTTTACAGAACAATTTTACAGTACGAAAAAAATCCAAATAAAGGAATTATACTTTTTCATGACGCTGGAGGAAACAGGCAGGCAACAGTTGATGCATTACCACGAATAATCAAATATTTTAAAGATAAAAATATTCAATTTACCACAGTCGCATCT
>CALCNY010000157.1 GCA_937897585.1 uncultured Chitinophagaceae bacterium
TTGCAATCTTTGTAATAAATGCGGTGTCCCCACTTTGCATCTGTTGTTTTAGTTACATGATAAATAGCACTATCTTTCATGTGATCTGAAAACCTACAATTAGTAAGTAACATTTGAGCATCTCTGTGATAACGACCTAAATAAAAATCAGCATACCCATCGAAATAACATTGATTCAATACCGAAATACTTTCTTTATGTTTACTACCATCATGCCAAATAATTGCAGGCCCATTATATGCATAAAACTCACAATTTTCAGCCCATGCCCAGCCTCTCGGGCAATACAAATCAACACCTCCTTCCATTCTGCAATCCTTGAAATAGAAATAACCATTATCAACATTCCATGGACTAACTGTATCTCCACCAAATGAACTGAAAGTACAATTTACAGCTGCAAACCTTGTCGCCTTCATGGTTCGTAAAGCCATTTGATGGCCTGTTTTAGTAATTTTCTTTTCATGCTTTGATGTATCATTCGCACATGAAATTATTTTCTCCTCTTTAAAATCAAAACCAAAACTATTACGAACAGTTAGATTTGCCAATGTTACATCATTGCCATTTACATTAACCGTTGCCACGCCCCAATCATCGGGATGATTACATCTGAATTCATCTCTTGAAATCGCTTGTGTAATCACCACTTTGTTTCTGGATTCACCTTTGATTAAAATATTGTTTTTTTCAATCAGTAGCTTTTCATTGTAATTACCATTCTTCACAAAAATCACACGCTGTGTTTTGGCATCATCTGATAAACTATTAATTGCTTCCTGAATAGAAACAAAATCTCCATGCCCAGCAACATCAACAACCACAGGCTTTTGCGCCATGCAAAGGCAAGTCCAAATACAAGCTGTGATATGTAAAAAAATCAATTTCATTTTTTTGATTGAGCCAATAACCAAGTAAACAAATTCTCTGCTGCTTTATAATTTTGGTATTCAGCAGGCAATTTTCTACCGTCGATATACTCATTATAAAACCATGGATCACCCACCGCAAAAACAGTTCCTTTACCATAGCGAGCAACTGTCATTAATATTTCATTGTTTTCTTTATATACAGCTTTGATATCAACAACACCATTTGTAGGCGCTACCAAATTCTGTGTACAAAGTTGTTTGATATATCCTCTTTCTGCATCAACAAAAATGTCAGGCGATTGTTTCAAATCAACAGCACCATCTTCAAAGTGATCGTTTTTCACATCATGTCTTACATTCACATTCCAATTGAAGCCGAAGCAAGAAGCCAATTCATTAAAGTGTTCAAACTCCACATTATTGCTGTCATTTGCCATCAACAATAATACTCCGCCTTTTTTCACGTAGTCGCATATAGCTTTAATGTCTTTTTTTCTGATGTAATTAGGTGTTTTATTTTCTTTAGGCCAATCCGGATCAATCAGCATATAAACAGATGTATTCTTTAGCAACTTTTTTGTTGGAGCTTCATCTAAAGTTGCCGTTTCTGCTCCTTGTTTTTGTAGAATATGATTAACGAAATAATAACCTCCATTGTCACGCTCCCACCATTTATAATGAAAGACAACTTGTTTACCAAACGCATCCACATGAGTTTCGCGATTGAAATAATTATCCATCATCACAAGTTTTCTTTTTCTCGGTTGTATTGAATTACTATTATCAATTACAGAGTTCATTAACGTCAACGCCGGATTCATTTGCATTTCTGCTGCTGCAATTAGGAATACGCCAAGACCTTTAGGATCATTATTGATTACCGGCTCCGACATGTAATAATCAAAACTGCCATCGCGATATGGATTATTGCCCAAACCGCTGACTTTTACCGTTCCGGATAAATAATAGCTTCCATTATCTTGGTGCACAAAGTTTTGCTTGATATTTTCGAAACCTTTAATTGCCACTTGTACATAGTCGTTACTGATATAACCTTTTCTTGAAGCCTTTGCCATGAAATATACAAATTGGCAACTTGCTGATGTTTCAAAATAATTCTTTTCTTTGCCTTTCCCATTGTAACCAAGAACATCATACCACAGACCGGAATTTACATCTTGATTCTTTGCAATTACAACAGCAAGCCTATTTACAATAGCCAGTAATTCTTTTCTTTTAGGATGATTTTCTGGAAACCAATCCAATACATCAACTAACGCAGATGCATACCAGCCCATAGCCCTTGCCCAGGCTTCTGATGAACAACCAGTGTTAGGACTAGACCATTTTTCTTTTCTTGACTCATCCCAGCCATGATACATCAATCCTGAATGCTGATTGCGCATATGATTTTCAGCAAGAATAAATTGATTGGCAATGTCATTAAACGAAGTGTCTTCATGTGTCAATGAAGCGTACTCAGCATAAAAAGGTTCTGCCATATACAAACCATCAAGCCACATTTGATTAGGATATATTTTCTTATGCCAGAAACCACCTTCAGTTGTGCGAGGCTGTCTTCTCAATTGATCACGGAGAGAATTAGCAGCAATTAAATACTTTTCATTCAAAGTAACTTTGTATAGCATCAACAATGTTCTTCCTATGTTGATATTGTCGATGTTTAACTCTTCGGCACGATACGTTTTAATACTGCCTTTAGCATCAACAAAAAAATCTACTTGTTTTTGAATGTATTTAAAATATTGACCATTACCGGTGTTGAGCCATTGCCCTTCAATACCTTTCAATAAAACACCAAGATCATAGCTCCACTTGGCAGGTTTATTATCCAGTGAGAAAGAATCCTTCCATGTAGACATCACCACGTCTGAAATTTCATTGGCATAAAACTGCGCCTGCAGTTGCAAGGAAATTAATAACGATATAAAAACAAATGTTTTTTTCATAAAAGCAACGTCTCTTAATTAATGAACATCAATCACATTTTCAGAGACTTCTGGTTCTAGTTTATATTTTTCTTTAACTTTTGAAAAGTCTGTTTTTGAGATTTTTAACGAAGCATTTCTGTCGCCAGCAATGCGAAATCCAAGTTCAGCATTAGAGGAAAATTGCATTCCTTCGAAACTGATATTGTCGCTATTGATTACATCTACACATGGATTGGTTACTTCCGAATATACTTTTACATTTTTGAAATCAACCGCAGATGCTTCCTGAATATCGATACCCAAATGAGATTTAATGAAAATATTTTCAAGAACAATCTGCTTTACATGAGATTCAGGGATACCTCTGAGGAATATTGCTTTTTCGGCACCATCGCAATAAATATTGCTGATATTGAAATTTTTGAATACAGGAGTCGTTTCGTCAAAAGGCAATTTTTCAACTTTAGGCAATTCTCTTTTTTCTCCCGGTTGAGGCACAGGATCTTTTGCTGCATAATACATATCAAACAAGATGGCTTCTCCAACTATGTCTTTCATGTAAATGTTTTTCACGCGAATATTTTCAACAACACCACCACGACCTCTGGTTGTTTTAAAACGTAAACCAATATCAGTACCCATGAAAGTGCAATTCTCTACATCAATATTTTTAACGCCACCACTCATTTCACTTCCAATTACAAAACCACCATGTGAAGCATAAACAGTGCAATTTTTTATTGAAACATTTTCAGTAGGCTTGTTTCTTTTACGACCTGCTTCATCTCTACCGCTTTTCATACAAAGCCCATCATCACCCACATTAAAAATCGAATTTTCAATTACCACATTTTTACAACTTTCAACATCGATACCATCGCCGTTTTGTGCGTAAGAAGGATTTTTAACATTGATATTTCTAACTACAAGATTTTCGCATAACATAGGATGCAAGCACCATGCAGGAGAATTTTGGAACGTAATGCCTTCTAGTAAAATATTTTTACAATTAGCTAGAACCATGAGATTTGGACGAAGAAAATCTTTTACACTATCGTAAAATGCTGGCGTTTTTTCGGGAGAAATTGCACCTGGATTTTTCAATGTATTTCCATAAAAAGATTTTTGTGAAGGAAACCATGTTTTCTTGTCTTCGCTTAGCAAACCACCTTGAGCTGTCAATCTTTTCCACTGACCTGCATTTACTTTGTCTTTTTTCACCATTCGCCATGCATCTCCATTACCATCTATAATACCGAAGCCAGTGATGGCAATATTCGAAGCGCCTGCAGCAGAAATCGGAGACTCGTTTCTCATTTGAGGCATGCCTTCCCAGTTTGATTCAACTAGTTTATAGTCATTAAAGTTTGCAGAAAATACCAATGATGCGCCTTTAGCCAAATGTAAGTTCACGTTGCTCTTCATTACTATCGGACCCGTATTCCAAATCCCGGAAGGAATCAAAACTACACCTCCTCCTTTTTTGCTACAGTCTGTAATAGCTTTGTTGATAAATGATGTTACAAGTTGATCATCATTAGAAACAGCACCATAGCTAGTTATACTAAATGTGTCCTTTCTGAATTTGAAAGGTTTTATACTGAATTGTATTGTGTTATTTTGAGCATATGCAACAATGTTTAAACAAGTTGCAAAACATATAATTAGAAAATATCTCATTATTGGATAGATGATACTTAATTTAAAAAAATTTAAGGAAACAAGATACTAAAATAGCCTTGGGAAAAGCCCGGAATTACTGAGTTTCAGCGTTCCTTTTTACGCAAACGATACCGGGAACGACGTCATTTTAAAACAAATAAAAGTTATTCGTAAATATTTATCAAACGGGTATTTTAACTGCTTGTCTGGCAATTAAAACCCAGTTTTTTTTCGATTTTTTCCAAACCAATAAAACGCGCAGATTAACTTTTCCTGATGTATGATTATCCAGAGTTTCGGCATGCAATGCAAACCTTACAATTGCTGTTTTACCAAAAACTTTTATATCCTGCTCATCCATGTTAATAGTAACAAAATCTGATTTGCCCGTCACCAGTTTATTGATGAATTCTTTTTTGCCTTCTACGGTTCCTCCTGAATGACCATAACTTAATCGAGAATCTGTCAATTTATCGAGCATTGCGCTATCAGCATCAACCATAGCTTTTGAAAGCAGCTGTGTTTGCTGCCACACTTCATGTTGGCGACTGATTTCTTTTTTCGTCATTTCTTGGGCCTTTGATTGAAGTTGAATAAACATCAATGAACAAGTCAAGATTGAAATGAACTTTACCATACGTTTTATTTTAAAACAGAGTTTGAATAATTTAATAAGCAACTTCAAAGAAATCAAAATCAGCAGCACCACAATCATTTGATTTTTTCTTACCTGTTGCAAAAATCCCAAATTTTGCACCTACCCATTTGCCTTGTTTGGCGATGAAATGATTGTCAACCGATTTGAATTCTTTTCCACCAAAACTATAACTGAAAGTACCAACAGCATTTGATGTTATTTTCAATTTTAATAGAACTGAATTCGATGAAGAATTTAAAGTATCCAATATAGTTACTTGTTCAGCTTTTCCTTTATCAGCATTTTTGCAATCAACTGTAACAAGAAAATATTTGTCGTTTTTTTTCTGAATACCCAACCAGAAATAATCATAGCCAAAAACAATCAAGCCTGCTTCTTCATCATTATTTAATCTTTCAACATTAATTTTTGTTTTTACTTCGAAATTTGTGGCAGGGAATTTCTGCATCAACAAATTAGGAAGGTTGTATTTATTATTAGCAGAGTCTACAATACTTTGTGCATATAATCTTAATTGGCCATCATGAATATAACTCCACTCTAATGCAGCATTGGCTTGCCATTGCCATTCATTACTTAACACTGAATCAAAAGTTTCAATTGTATGATAATTGAAATCTGTATTATTTTCCGCGATATTATTAATCGGTTCTCCGATTTCATCTCCATCATCATCGTTGCCTATTATGGGCCAATCATTTTTCCAAATCATTGGTTGCAAATGAACAATTCTGCCATAAGCATTTTTATCTTGAAAGTGTAAGAACCAATCTTTCCCTTGAGGAGTTTGAACCCATGCACCTTGATGAGGACCATTGACATCAGATTTGCCTTGTGTCATCACTATTTTTCTTTCATAAGGTCCAAAAATATTTTTACTTCTAAGTACTGTTTGCCAACCTGTACTAACGCCACCGGCAGGAGCAAAAATGTAATAGTAATGATTACGCTTGTATAATTTAGGACCTTCTATAGTAGGGTCAATAATATGACCATCATACACAATCCTTCCTTCTTCTGAAACCTTTGTTCCATTTGAATTCATTTGTCTTATTGTCAATAAACTTTTAATACCGGCTCTGCTTCCTGCATAAGCGTGTATCAGGTATGCATTCCCGTTATCATCCCAAAACGGGCAAGGATCGATAATACCTTTACCTGACAATACCAGTACAGGCTCTGACCATGGTCCTTGATAACTTTTTGATTGAATCATGTAAATACCAAAATCAGGATCAGGATAGAAGATATAAAATAAGTTGTTGTGATATCTTATAGCAGGAGCCCAAACACCACATCCATGTCTAACTGTTTTATAATAATCTTCAGGTATCAACTTTTTTAATGCATAACCAGACAATTTCCAATTCACCAAGTCTTTAGAAACCAAGATGGGCAATCCTGGTGTATGGGTAAAACTTGAGGCTGTCATGATATATGTATCGCCAACTCTAATGGCATCTGGATCACTATAATCTTTATGCAACACGGGATTTTGATAGACAAGTCCTTTAGTCTGTGCAAAAAGACGCTGATTAAAAAACATCAACATCCCTTGTATCAACAAAATAATAAAAAACCGATTTGTAAATTTCATATACTAATTTTTAACGCAATCAATCTGCTAATGGATTCCAAGTACCTAAAATATTTTCTAATGTATATTTTTTTGCTTCTTCATCAGAAAGTTGTTTACTCCATTTTACTCTTTGTGATTCATTTGCG
>CALCNY010000158.1 GCA_937897585.1 uncultured Chitinophagaceae bacterium
AATCGAGATCATTTATTTTATGTTATTTTTTAATAATTTTTTAATTACATATATTTTTTCCCGCTCTCAAATACAACATATTTTTAGAAATTTTTAAACTTTTATGTAAAATAATTGTTAACTTCAAAATGGAGACCAGAAACCAATAAAAAACGGGGAGTAACCGAAAATCCATAAGAGTAGGACAAATTAAAAAAACATCAAATGGAACATTTAAAAATCGCAAGCGATAACTACGTGGCATTCACGTTTTTTATCGGCACTATGGCCATGATGGCTGCATCAGTTTTCTTCTTTTTTGAACTCAACAACACACCTCAAAAATGGAGAACATCTGTATTGGTATCAGGATTAATCACCTTCATTGCAGCAGTTCATTACTACTACATGAGAGGTTACAATCTTGAAACAGGAGATTCTCCTACGTTTTTCAGATATGTTGACTGGATGCTTACTGTACCTTTAATGTGTGTGGAGTTCTATTTAATCACCAAGAAAGCTGGTTCAAAAATCGGATTGCTTTGGAAGTTGATTTTCGCTTCACTTGTAATGTTAGTTACAGGTTATTTCGGAGAAACCATCGATCGTGCTAATAGCGTTCTTTGGGGTGTAATCTCTGGTGCAGCGTATTTCTACATTGTATACTTAGTATGGTTTGGAGAAGTTGCCAAATTATCACAAAACGCTGGCACACAGGTAGCAAAAGCAACCAAAATTTTAGGCTGGTTCGTTTTGGTGGGTTGGGCAATTTATCCTTTAGGATATATTCTTGGAACTCCAGG
Organism: uncultured Chitinophagaceae bacterium; assembly: GCA_937897585.1. Classification (GTDB taxonomy): domain Bacteria; phylum Bacteroidota; class Bacteroidia; order Chitinophagales; family Chitinophagaceae; genus Ferruginibacter. The sequence continues at coordinate 783 of CALCNY010000158.1, forward strand.
AGGATTATTCGGTATGCAATTAGTTAGCGACCAAGCTGCAGCAACTCACGCAATGGACATAGTGTACAACATTGCAGATGCAATCAACAAAATTGGCTTTGGTTTAGTTATCTATTCTTTAAGCAGAACTGAAGATTAATTCATCGCTTTATAAATAAAAAAGGGTTCTTCTATAAACTGAAGAACCCTTTTTTTGTAATGTTTAAATTGATAAAATAACAATGCAAAACCATCATACTAAAGTGGATTATCTATTTGCAGGTGCCGGCGCCTCTGCAACACTGTTGCTTATGTGCATGGAAAAGCAAGGTTTATTGAAAGATAAAAAGATTTTGATTTTAGATCCGGACACAAAACAAAACAATGACAAAACTTATTGTTTTTGGTCTGACCAAAATGAACAACTTATTTTACAATGCCAGCATTTAATTAGCCATCAATGGGAAGAAGTAAGCGTCAATCGAAACGAGAAAGAGTCTTTACTACCGAAAAAATATTTTCATATAACCGGCATTGATGTTTACAAAGAATTAAGACGCATTATTGACCAATATCATTTACAACGAATACAAAGTTCTGTTATTGAATTAGCTCCAATCGAAAATGGTGTCAAGGTAATTACAGAAACAGACGTTTGGGAATCTTCGTTAGTGTTTGATAGTCGTCCTCCAAAATATTTGCCTCTTAAAAAAGATGACGCTCATTTACTTCAATCGTTCATTGGATATGTAATTGCTACTGATGAACCTATTCTAAATTTAAATTGTGTAGACCTGATGGACTTCAATGTGGATCAATCAGGAGCTACTCAATTTATGTATGTACTTCCATTAGGTGAAGGCAAAACACTTGTCGAATTAACACGTTTTGGGGTAGCACCAATTACACAAAGCGAAGCAAAACCAATTTTAGATGTTTATATAAATCATCGATTTGGAAATTACCAAATACTACATACAGAAATAGGATGTATTCCGATGAGTACGGCAGCTATTTCTGTTGAAACTTTACCAAGAGTGATTCCCATTGGAGGAAGAGCGGGTGCTGTTAAACCAAGTACAGGATATGCTTTTAAAAACATGTTTCATCATGCTGAAAGATTAGCTGAAAGTTTGAAAAGAAATATCAAACCTGCCGTAATTGATGAATCTCCACGATTTAGATTTTATGATCGACTCTTACTTTTGATTCTTACTAATCAACCATCGCATGGAAAATTAATTTTTGAATCCTTATTCAAAAAAAACGAAACAAAAAATGTCTTAAAATTTCTAGACGAAAAGACTTCACTGTTTGAAGACGTTCAAATCTTTTTGACTTTACCCATAAAACCTTTTTTACAAGCAGTAAGTTGGGTAGCGTCATCAAGAATTCAAAAATCAATAACACCAATAATTTTACTAGTGTTGTCATTGCTGTTATTGATTATTAATAAAACCTCTCCACAAATATTTAACTGGATACAAATAGCTATGTTCACCTTTGGAATGTTATTGGTGGGCATACCACATGGAGCAGTAGATCATTTGCTTGAGACCGGTAATTTTAAAGGCCATATCAAACCTGGCTTTTTAATTAATTATCTTGGCTTGGCATTTCTCAATTTAATCTTGTGGGTTTTATTTCCCATTGGTGCCTTATTGTTTTTTATTGGTTATTCTGCATGGCATTTTGGACAAACTGATTTACTGGATTGGCAACCTAAAAATCCAAATGCTTTAAAAAATACGGCTTGGGGGATTTTAATTTTAAGTATCATTCTTTTGGGACATGTTGTAGAAACCAATACCATTTTGGAAAATATGAATGCCTTAAAAATTCCAATTCAAAACAACTTGGGAAAACAAATTAGTGTACTACTAGCTTTAGTTGGAATTACATGGGCTATGTTTGAAAAAAGATGGATGATGTTTATAAGTTCTCTAATGCTATTGGTGAGTATTGAATTACCTCTCATCACTTCATTTGGTTTATACTTTATAGGACAACATAGCATGAATGGCTGGTCTCATTTAAAAGAAGGCATGAAAGTTAATAATACTGCTCTCTATTTGAAGGCATTGCCATTTACAATTGGCGCACTTATTTTATTTGCTGTTT
>CALCNY010000159.1 GCA_937897585.1 uncultured Chitinophagaceae bacterium
ATAACGGCAATGAAATAAAATCTGTTTCATTACCTGATAGTTCTCTTAAAATAATAGAAGAAAATTTTGATTTCGGCAAAATCCCTCAGGGAAAACCCGTTCATCATAATTTCGAAATCATCAATACTGGTAAATCAGCAATGAAACTGGTAAATGTTCAGGCCAGTTGCGGATGTACAACTCCTGAATGGGAAAAAGACAAAGACATTCCCGCAAACGGAAAAAGCATCATTAAAGTAGGTTACAATGCTGCTTCTGAAGGAGTTTTCACAAAAAATATCACCATAACCTACAATGACAATCAAACAAAACTAATCACTATAAAAGGGGAAGTTTGGAAAACACCATCTGCAAGCGCCCCTTCTAATTCAACTGTAAACGACTTAAAAGATTAAATATTAATATCACTCAATTAACAAACAAAAAAAATAAACAATGAAAAAATTACTATTCTCAATCGTTGCATTAACACTAACAACTGGAATCTTCGCTCAGAAAAAATCTGATGATGTTGCTAAAATCAAAACTGAAACTATCGATTTGGGCAAAATCAAGCAAGACAACCCAACTCCTGCTATTTTCGATGTAACCAACATCGGTACTGAAGATTTGTTGATTGAACAAGCCAACCCAACTTGTGGCTGTACTATCAGTGATTACACAAAAGATAAAATTGCTCCAGGAAAAACAGGTTACATCAAAGCAACTTACAATGCAAAAAACATCGGTATGTTTGAAAAACACCTTACTGTTAAGTTTGCAGGTTGCGATGACATGAAGAGCATCACTATCAAAGGTGAAGTAATTAAAAACGAAGATGCTGCTGCAGCTCCTGCTCCTGCTGTAGCTCCAGTTTCTGAAGCGGCTCCTGTTGTAGACAAAGCGGTACCTGCTAAAGCAACTGCAACATCTTCTAAAGTAGCTCCTGCAAAGAAAGCTCCTGCAAAGAAAGCTGCAACTCCTGCAAAACCATAATTCTTTAAGTATATTCTTATTTAAAAGCCCTGCTATTGCGGGGCTTTTATTTATTTAATCCACAAAACATGTTTTCAAAAGCGATAGAAACTGTCTCAGAATTCACTAGGCCTATTCACAGTATTGTTAGAAATTATAACAGCAATAAAATAACACCGGGTTCTGCTACAATCTTCTTCATCAATATGGAAGGTTATGCCATAACATGCAAGCATGTAGCTGAAATGATCATTGCCGCCGATCAAATCAATTCAAAACACAAAGCATTTGTAACTGAAAAAAACAATCTCGACAAAACAGCGTCTCTTGCTGAACATCTTGTTTCAATTGAACAGAAATACAATTACAACGAAAACATCACTGCTGAACTAAAAACTAACTTTGTTGATTGCGTCGACAAAATGGATAGTTTCACCATTACCGTTCATCCTCATCTTGATCTTGCGGTTATAAAATTCAATGGATTCGAACAGTTGAGATATAGTCATTGTGCAAAATTCGTAAAAGATGGCACAAAGCTCAAACAAGGCAAATTTCTTTGTCGTTTGGGGTTCCCTTTTCCCGAATTCAATAATTTCAAATACAATCAAAGTATTGATGAAATCGAATGGACCCAAGCAGGGAATAACCTCTCACCTATTTTTCCAATAGAAGGAATGATTACCAGATTTTTGGGCGACCAGCAAAATGGTATTTATGGAATTGAAATGAGCACGCCCGGATTAAGAGGCCAAAGTGGAGGCCCGCTATTCGATGAAAATGGCATCATCTGCGGTATGCAATACAGTACAAAACACTTACATCTTGGTTTTGACCTTGAGGAAAAAGAAATCAATATCAATAATAAGATCAAAAAAATATCTGACTACCCTTTTATTCATCTCGGCCAATGCATTCATGTAAGCACCATCAAGGCTTTTCTTAAAGAGCATGGCATCAACTATTTCGAGGAATAATACTACCATTTTTCGATTTAAAAAAAGCAAGAAATTGAAATTCCTGAATTCAATTTGACTTGTATCTTTGCGCCATGTTATCAATCAGCAAACGCGGGCATGAAATGCCTTCATCTCCAATAAGAAAACTGGTTCCTTTCGCAGAAGCAGCTAAGAAAAAAGGTACCAAAGTATTTCACCTGAATATCGGCCAGCCGGATATCGAAACACCAAAGGTTTGTTTAGATGCAGTTAGAAATGCTGACTTCAAAGTATTGGAATACAGTCATAGTGGAGGTAATGAAAGTTATCGTAAAAAGCTGGTTGCTTATTATGCGAAAAACAATATAGATGTCAACTACCACGAAATCATCATCACTACAGGTGGCAGTGAAGCCATTCTTTTTGGATTCATGGCTTGTATGGATGCTGGAGACGAGGTGATTGTTCCGGAGCCTTTTTATGCCAACTACAATGGATTCGCTATTCAAGCTGATGTAACTGTTGTGCCTATACGCAGTAGCATTGAATCCGGTTTCGCATTACCTCCTATTGAAGATTTCGAAAAAGCCATTACACCAAAAACAAAAGCTATTGTTGTTTGCAATCCTAACAATCCAACAGGATACTTATATAGCGCAGCAGAAATGGAAACGCTCAAAGAAATTGTCATCAAACACAATCTTTTCTTATTTGCAGATGAAGCTTACAGAGAATTTTGTTATGAAGGAACACATACCAGCGCCATGCAATTGAAAGGAGCTGAAAACAATGTCATTCTTATGGATACCATCAGCAAGCGTTACAGTGCCTGCGGTGGAAGAATTGGTGCTTTTGTGACTAAAAATAAAGAAGTACACGATGCTGCTATGAAATTTGCTCAAGCAAGATTAAGCCCCCCATATTATGCACAAATATTAGGTGAAGCAGCCGTAGATCTTCCTGATGATTATTTTGATACTACTAAAGCAGAATACAAATTAAGAAGAGACACTATTGTAAAAAGACTAAACGCTATTGAAGGCGTATTCTGTCCCAATCCAGGAGGTGCTTTTTATGCCATGGCACGGTTACCCATAGACGATTCTGATAACTTTTGTCAATGGTTACTTGAATCATTTTCTCATAACGGCGCAACTTTAATGTTGGCACCTGCCACCGGATTTTATAGCACACCAGGTCTTGGTAAAAACGAAGTAAGACTGGCTTATGTACTTAGTGTTGACGCCATTAACCAAGCTATGGATTGTTTGGAAGCAGCGTTGAAAGAATATCCGGGGGTAAGGCCCCCTCAATCCCCCAAAGGGGGAAGTGGTGAACTGATAGGGTAGTAATGAGAAGTTACAACTTTCTTTGCGTAGCCTTTTAATAATACCCTTTTTAGCTGAAAAAGAAACCTTGAATTTGAGGCTATCTAATATAACACAATCAAAGTCCCCCTTTGGGGGATTGAGGGGGCTACCCTACTTCCCTCCAGGCATACAATACGTCCTTATATAATTCGTATACAAATTAGACAAATGCCTTTGTGTACCTTCTCCTTCGCTGATGCTGTGTGATCTGTTAGGGTATTCCATAAACTGAAATTGCTTATTATATTTTACTAATTCATTAACCAAAGCTTCTGCATTGCTATAATGAACATTGTCATCACCACTTCCGTGAATTAATAACAAATTCCCTTTCAATCCTTTCGCATAATTGATAGCAGAGCCTTTTATATAATCCTGCATGTTTTCTTCAGGCAAGCCCATGTATCTTTCTGTGTAAATATTATCATAGTACAATAAATTTGAAACAGGCGCAATGGACACACCCGTTTTAAATAAATCAGGAAACTGAAACATCAAATGCAAAGTAGAAGAGCCTCCGCCACTCCATCCCCATACGGCCACTCTTTCTTTATCTATGTATGGAAATTCAAGGATTTTTCTTACCCCCATCGCCATGTCTCTGATATTGATTTGTCCGTTTCTTCTGTAAATGGCTTTTCTCCATGCTGCACCTCTTAAAGAAGGTGTTCCTCTATTGTCTAGTGCTACTTGGATATAACCATCATCACTCATATTTCCATTGTATAAAAAATTATCGTGATTGCCATACACATCATCAACCGTGCCGGCTGCAGGTTCACCATAAACATACACTACCATCGGATATTTTTTATTTGGATCAAAATTTGAAGGTTTGTGAATCCATGCATCTAGTACAATATTATCAACGGTTGTCACCTTAATATATTCAACATTCATGTTAGGATCTGTTGTTAAATTTTTTATGATGCTGCCTTCCTGAGTAAAGGGTTTATTATCAGGTAAACTAATCCATTCGGAAACTTCGGGAGTATTAAAATTTGAAAAATTATGAATTGCCAGTTTTGCACCAGGAGAAATATTATAAGTATGTGTTCCTTTTAATGCTGCACTGCTAACTAACTCTGCTGGTTCATCTTTTGTAATTTTTAAATTGCTATTGTTAATGCGCACACGATATAAATACAATTGAGTAGCATTCGAAGGAG
>CALCNY010000160.1 GCA_937897585.1 uncultured Chitinophagaceae bacterium
TCTCAAATTGCCGACACCTTTTCTTCTAAGTTATCAAATTTTAATCGCGATAAGTTTCTAATGGATGCGAAAATAAAGGAAGGTTATCTTTTCCCTGATACTTATTTTTTCTTTACCACAGAAAAAAAAATTCATAACTGCAAACCTGGAAGAAATAGAACTCAGTGATAAATTCATCAGTCCTGTTTTTAAAGTAATCGCAGTTGAAAAACATCTCGAGTTGATTTGCATGGTGAAGATTGAAAACGAAACCATTCCATTCACCAACAATGAATGTGATAGTAAGTTGGTATTCATGCATGATAAAATGCTTTACACTTGGGAAAAAACTCAAGACATAATTCAGGCAGATAAGTTTTTGCAACAAGGAAATATAAAACTCAGCAAAACAGATTGGTTAAAAACCATGCAGGAAGTCATCTTGCCTTTAACTCGTGAACATCAGGTAGAATTTGATAAGAGTCTGATGAAAGAAGTAAAAGGCGGAACTCCTGAAATTAAATTGCAATTGCTTGAAAAAGGCGACTACCTTGTGTTTCAGCCAATTTTTGGTTACAATGGATTTGATACAAAACCTTCCGATAGAACGACCATTACTTTACCGGATGAAGATAAAATTCTTGTCATCCACAGAAATAAAGAAGCGGAAGAAGGCTTTATTCAAAAGCTGGAAAGTTTGCATTCTATGTTTGTTCGACAAACAGATAATCAGAGTTTGATTTTAAAAGGCGCTGAGGTGTTGAAGAACAACTGGTTCTTTTTGTTTGTAGATGCCATGAGAGAAATGAAAATTTCGGTATTTGGTTTTGAAGCGTTAAGAAATTTCAGATTCAATACCGCTCGACCAAACACACATATACATGTAAGCAGTGGACTTGATTGGTTTGATGCGAAAATTGAAATTGAATTTGGTCAACAGCGTGTAGGCATTGCCGATATTAAGAAGGCGCTTGCTAATAAACAATCGTTTGTACAATTAGGCGATGGTACTTTAGGAATACTTCCCGATGAGTGGCTAAAAAGATATTCACTATTATTTAAAGTGGGAGAAGGCAAAAGTGATAAGCTTCGTTTGTCGAGATATCATTTAAGTGTGATTGATGAATTGTACGAAAATCGCAATGAAACTGAAATCAGTTTTGCATTAGATGAGAAATTTGAAAAGCTAAGAGCATTCAAAAATATACCAGAAATAAATGTACCGGATACATTACAAGCTGTTCTTCGTCCTTATCAAATAGCCGGTTACCAATGGCTCAGTTATTTAAATGATGTCGGCTGGGGCGGTATTCTTGCCGATGATATGGGTTTGGGTAAAACTGTACAAGCCTTAACCATGCTTGAATATTACAAAAAAACCAACGGCTCTTTAAAAGCCATTGTCATCTGTCCTACCACTTTGATTTACAACTGGCAGAATGAAGTAAAAAAATTCACACCAGAATTGACTTATCATATTCATCATGGCAATACCAGAACAAGAAGTCATGAAGAATTAACGAAGAGCAATATCATCATTACTACTTATGGAACGCTAAGAAGCGATATCAGTATTTTCTTGCAGGTGCTGTTTGATTATGTTGTATTGGATGAAAGTCAGGCGATAAAAAATCCTTCTTCAAAAGTTACAAAAGCGGCTTCGTTATTAACTGCAAAAAATCGTGTATGCATGAGCGGTACTCCTTTGCAGAATAACACATTTGATATTTTTGCACAGATGAATTTCTTAAACCCAGGCTTATTAGGAAGCATGGAGTTTTTCAGAAATGAATTTGCTACTCCTATTGATAAATTCGGTGAAGCAGAACAAAAAGAACATCTCAGAAAACTATTGTATCCATTTATACTTCGCAGAACTAAAGAGCAGGTCGCTAAAGATCTTCCGGAAAAAACAGAAACCATTTTATTCTGTGAGATGGATAATGAACAACGAGAAATTTATGACGCCTATAGAAATAGTTATCGCGATAAAATTATGGGCGCTATCGACCAACAAGGTATTGATAAATCACAGTTGACCATTTTGCAAGGCTTGATGAAGCTTCGTCAAATTTGTGATAGTCCTGCAATTTTGAATGAAGACGAAAAATTCCCGAATCATTCCATCAAGCTGGATGAACTGGCAAGAGAAATTTCTGAAAATATAGGTCAACACAAGGCATTGATATTTTCACAGTTTTTAGGCATGCTTTCTTTGATTAAAGAAAAACTCAAAGAACAAAATATACCTTTCGAATATTTTGATGGAAGCACTTCACCAACAGAAAGAGAGAAAGCCATACAGAATTTCCAGAATAATGATGATTGCAGGGTGTTCTTGATTTCATTGAAGGCAGGTGGTGTCGGTTTGAATTTAACGGCAGCAGACTATGTATACATCGTAGATCCTTGGTGGAATCCGGCTGTAGAGCAACAAGCGATAGATAGAACTCATAGAATTGGTCAAACCAAAAACATTTTTGCTTATAGAATGATTTGTGTAGATACCATTGAAGATAAAATTTTGCAATTACAGGAAAGAAAGAAAATTCTTGCCAAAGAATTAATCGCTGATGAAACCAGCTTTGTGAAGGCGCTTACGAAAGCAGATGTGGAATATTTGTTCAGCTAAAAATTTATTATGCTTGACCTCCCTAGCTGCCTAGCTCCCTAGCCTTGGCCTTAAGGCCAAGGCTAGGGAGCTAGGCAGC
>CALCNY010000161.1 GCA_937897585.1 uncultured Chitinophagaceae bacterium
TCCGATCTACCAAGCGAAAGAAATTAAAATCCTGCAATAGCGGGATTTTTTTATTTTTATAAAATGATAATTAATAATATTGAGGACATTGCTTTTATCCCCAAGCGAATCATTTCAGTGGTTCCATCACAAACCGAGTTATTATTTGATTTGGGTTTGGAACATGAAGTATTGGGCATCACAAAATTTTGCATTCATCCCATAGAAATTATTAAAACAAAAACAATTGTAGGAGGAACAAAAAATTTAAACCTTGAAAAAATCATTTCACTCCAACCGGATTTAATCATTGCCAACAAGGAAGAAAATGTAAAAGAACAAATAGAATTGCTGGCTGAAAAAATTCCTGTTTGGCTTACTGATGTAAATAATTATCATGAAGCTTTGCAAATGATAGCTGATTTGGGAAAAATTACTCAAGAAGCTGAAAAAGCTGATTCATTAATACGTTCAATTAATGAACAATTTTCTATTCCTTTATTCAATAAAAAAAGAAAAGCTGTTTATTTGATTTGGAAATCACCTTTCATGACAATTGGAGGAGACACTTTCATTGACAGTATGATGCACAAAGCAGGATTCGAAAATACTTTTCACCATTTGACACGATATCCGGAAATTGAAATCGAAAACATTGCCAATAGCGATTGTGAATTTGTTTTGCTGTCTTCCGAGCCATACCCTTTTGCTCAAAAACATGTTGATGAAATGCAAACTGCATTACCGAATAAAAAAATCTTTATTGTTGATGGCGAAATGTTCAGTTGGTATGGCAGCCGAATGATGAAATCTGCAAATTATTTTAAAGATTTATCAATAACAATGATGAATTCAGACTAAATGCTGAAAAAACATTGGAGTTTCTTATTTTTGCAAAAAATAAAACTATGGCTGCAAACATTATTGAATTATTAGGAAAAGATGCTGATTATCTGTTAAACCACGAGTGTAAAACAATAACCAAAGATCAGATACATCTTCCCTCACCTACTTATATGGATGAAGTTTGGGTGAATAGTAACAGAAGTAATCAAACTTTGAATAGTTTAAGTGGTATGCTTAACCATGGCAGACTAGCTGGAACAGGCTACACTTCAATTTTACCAGTTGATCAAGGCATTGAACATAGTGCTGGAGCTTCATTTGCACCTAACCCAATTTATTTCGATCCAGAAAGTATTGTGAGATTGGCTATTGAAGGCGGATGTAATGCAGTCGCTTCTACATTTGGTGTTCTGGGAATTGTTAGTCGTAAATATGCGCATAAAATCCCTATGATGGTTAAAATCAACCACAATGAATTTTTGAGTTATCCTAATAAGTTTGACCAGGTTATGTTTGGACAAATAAAATCAGCCTGGAATATGGGTGCTACTTCAGTAGGTGCAACTATTTATTGGGGAAGCGAGAACAGCACTCGTCAGTTACAAGAAGTAGCCACTGCTTTTGAAATGGCTCACGAATTAGGTATGGCTACAGTTTTATGGTGCTACACTCGTAACAATGGTTTTAAAGTTGACGGTGTTGATTATCATACATCAGCGGATTTAACCGGACAAGCCAATCATTTAGGTGTTACCATTCAAGCCGATATCATTAAGCAAAAAATGCCAACCAATAATGGTGGATACAATGCCACTAAACATGGAAAGACTTCTCCATTGGTATATAGCCAATTAACAACAGACCATCCTATCGATCTTACTAGATATCAAGTAGCTAATTGCTATATGGGAAGAATTGGATTGATTAACAGTGGCGGAGAAAGTAAAGGCGCTTCTGACATGATTGATTCTGTTACTACTGCAGTTGTGAACAAAAGAGCAGGCGGCATGGGATTAATTCTTGGCAGAAAAGCGTTCCAACGTCCTTTTAATGAAGGTGTTGAAATTTTAAATGCTATACAAGATGTTTATCTTGATAAAAGCATCACGGTTGCTTAATTTTTTTCCAAGACTATTTTTAAACATTAAACATTTGCCATGAGACTTGATGAAGATTTTGACGCCAGCCTTTCGGGTGAAGAAGTAGTAAAACACGCAGAAAGAAGCAAGTGGTTTAAACGAATTAAACAAGGGATATTAACTTCCACGCAGGATAAGAAAGATACACCTGAGGGATTCTGGACTAAATGCCCTTCATGTAATCATATTTGTACCATTTCTGATTTGGATGACAACAAATATGTTTGTACGCAATGTGATTATCACCATAGAATTGGAAGTGATGAATATTTTGAAATTTTATTTGACAACAATGAGTATAAAGAGCTCTTTGCCAATATTGTTTCAAAAGATTATTTAGGATTTGTTGATCTTAAACCATACGATAAGAGACTTGAGGAGACTTACGCAAAAACAGACATTCACGACTCTATCACCGTTGCTCATGGAAAAGTTAATCAATTAGACTTGGTGGTAGCTTGTATGGATTTCGAATTTATTGGTGGCAGTTTGGGTAGCGTAATGGGTGAAAAAATTTCAAGAGCTTGTGATTATTGTATTGAGCATAGGATTCCTTTTATGATTATTAATAAAAGTGGCGGTGCGAGAATGATGGAAAGTGCCTTTTCATTAATGCAATTGGCCAAAACTTCAGGTAAGCTTAATCAATTGAGCGATGCTAAAGTTCCTTACATTTCACTTTGCACCGATCCTACTTTTGGTGGTACAACTGCTTCATTTGCGATGCTGGGAGATATCATTTGCGGAGAACCTGAAGCTTTAATCGGATTTGCAGGTCCAAGAGTTATCAAAGAAACCATTAAAAGAGATCTTCCTCCGGGTTTTCAACGCAGTGAATTTTTATTAGAACATGGCTTCTTGGACTTCATCGTCCACAGAAAGACTTTGAAACAGAAAATTTCGGATGTTTTAACCTTATTCAAAAGTTGATTCCACAAAATAAAACTTAGTAAAAGCCGCATTGATTGCGGCTTTTTTAATTCTACAAAACCAAGATTAAAACAAAAATCAACGTTTATTTTCCTCTTAAAAAAAACATAAAACAATTTAATTATTTGTAGTAATATTACTACATTTATAAAAAAAGTTTAAAAATATTTTAGGGGATTTGTTAAAATTTCGAGAATAGGCTTTACATTTATATCAGTTTTCATAGGGTACGGATTAAAAACGAACCGGGGTTTCTACCCTGGTTTTCTTTTTTTATAGACTTCCACATTAAATTATCGTCAATTCTTTTTTTATAAAACCCTTCTATAGTTTGTCGTTACATTACCTTTGTTAAAAAACATCACTTGGAATTTTTAAATCGAAAAGCAGGGTTTGAGTATTTTTTTGAGGCTACTTATGTCGCTGGTGTTGTGTTAGCTGGCACTGAAGTAAAATCATTAAGAGCGGGAAAAGTTAGTTTCAATGACAGTTATTGTACATTTCACCAAGGTGAGTTATTTGTGAAGAGCTTACATATTTCAGAATATTCTTTTGGAACTATCACCAATCATCAACCTTTACAAGAACGAAAACTCCTCTTAACCAAAAGAGAGTTAAGTAAATTGGAAAATAAAATAAAAGAAAAAGGCTACAGCATCATTCCTTTAAGAATTTTCTTCAGCGAAAAAGGAATAGCCAAAATTGAAATCGGATTAGGCAAGGGTAAGAAAAACTACGACAAAAGAAATACGATTAAAGAAAGAGAATCTGAAAGAGAGGTGAAGAGGAAGTATGGGGTGTAGTTGGTAATGCGTATTTAGGTGATGAGGAATTGAGAATTAAGTTTTGAGGAATTAGGAATTAGTGGTAAAACTCATGAACTAAAAACTAATTACTAATCCCAAAAAAACTAATTCCAAATTACTAAATGCCGCTAAAAAACACTAACACTCACTCAAACTAATCGGTACATTTATCGCTAGTCCGCCATCTGAAGTTTCTTTGTATTTGTTGTTCATATCTTTTGCGGTTTCCCACATGGTTTTAATCACACTATCCAGGCTAACTTTAGCGTAATCAGGAGCGCTTTGCATAGCGAGTTGACTAGCAGTGATTGCTTTTATGGCACCCATGGCATTTCTTTCAATACAAGGAATCTGAACCAATCCACCAATTGGATCGCAGGTCATTCCTAAATGATGTTCCATAGCAATTTCAGCAGCCATCAAGGCTTGACGTTGTGTTCCGCCTAATGCTTCGGTTAAAGCTGCAGCTGCCATGGCACTACTAACGCCAATTTCAGCCTGGCAACCACCCATAGCTGCAGAAATGGTTGCACCTTTTTTGAAAATGCTCCCCACTTCTGATGCTGTCAATAAAAAGTTGATGATCTTTTCTTCATCATTGCCATTACAAAAAACAATGTAATAAAGAAGAACTGCGGGTATTACACCGGCAGCACCATTTGTAGGAGCTGTTACTACCCTTCCGAATGATGCATTTTCTTCATTAACAGCCAAAGCAAAACAACTCACCCAATCCAGAATATATTTAAAATCATGTCCACCTGATTTAATCTCAGCAACCCACTCATTGAAATCATGGTATAGTTTCCCATTCAATAATTTCTTGCTCATATCAAAAGCTCTTCTATTGACTTGTAATCCACCGGGAAGCATGCCTTTGGTATTGCAACCTTTGAAAACGCTTTCTTTCATTACGCGCCAAATGTTCAATACACCAGTTTTTGTTTCAAGTTCTGTTCGCCAAGCGGATTCATTTTCTAGTACAATTTCATGAATGCTTAAACCTGTAGTTCTGCACCAATGCAATAATTCTTCAGCGTTATTGATAGAAAATGGCAACTGTTTAGAATGAGCAGCATCAGATTGTTCTCCTTCTTTGATTACAAAACCACCACCAATTGAATAGTAGGTTACAGCAACATCATTGCCGTTATTAATTTTTGCAAGAAAACTCAGTGCATTTGGATGAAAAGGAAGTGATTCGTTATACAAGAATTCAATATCTTCAGAAGGATTGAAACTGATTTCATGTTTTCCTGCCAATAAAAGCAAATTCATTTTTTTAATGTCAGAAATTTTAGAACCGATACTATGCACATCAAAAGTCACCGGATCTTCGCCACTTAATCCCAGTTGAACGGCAATATCTGTACCATGACCAACTCCTGTTTTAGCCAATGAGCCGTAAAGTAAAATTTCAACAGAAAAAACTTCTTGTAACAATGATTGATGTTCCAAGAACGAAGTAAACATTTTTGCAGCTTTCCATGGGCCTAATGTATGACTACTGCTTGGTCCAACACCAATTTTAAAAATATCAAAAACGGAAATAACTTCTTGCATGGGCATGAATTGAAAGTAAAGAAATCATTGTGTTCAATCCTATACAAGTTAATCAAAGAAAACTACACTACGCCAAGGATGGTGAAAACAAATTTCAAATATGAATTAGCCGGCAATATCACCGTACCATTTTGATCTTGTTGTGAGTTGCTGCCATAAGCAAGTGAAGGTGGAATGTATAAAGTTATGGTGCCTCCATCTTTGATTAAAGGAAGTGTTTTTTGAACGCCAACGATAAGTTGACCTAAAATAAAATTAACTCCATTGGAAGAATTGTTACTATCAAATGGTGCTGCGGCTCCTAAAACAAATGCGTTGTAATTTACAACCACATTGCTACATAAATTGGGTGTATTGCCATTACCGGCGTTGCTTATTGTGTAAAAAACACCTGATGAATGCTGGGTAACATTCGTGATATTATTGGTAGTAAAGTAATTTTGGAGATAAGTGATTTCTGCAGCGGTGGCAGCAACATTTTTATCATTATATCCACACACAGGGCCTTTTATACAAGACTGCGACAAAATCCCTAAAATCATAAAAACGAAAAGAAAATTCTTTAGCATATAGTATTTATTTGAATTTAATTATTAGTTTCAGTTTCTCTGTTTTTTCTTGCCATTAATTCCTGAAACATCTGTTCATTCATTTCCCATTTGAAGTGCATTCTAAAATAAGCAAAAAATAAAATACAAATAAAAACGGCAATAAAGATAGGCGTAAATGAACTGCTTGCTTTTTGTCCAATTTTAGTGTACCATTCAGGAGAAAAGAAATACACAGCAGCAATCGAAAAAATTATTGGCATAGAAAACAAAATCGCCATTGGTAAACCGCGTTTCATTTTACTGCTAAAGCTACTGTGTTCCACTCTAACAGATTGCCAATGATTGATAAATTCTATTTCCTTCGGGCTAAGCATTTTGCAAAAATAAATGAAATCTGAGATAACTTCTGTTTAAATTGAATATATTGCATTAGCTTATTTTAATAACCCAATCAATGAAGATAGAACAGCTCATCGTTCAATACCTTTACCATGAGAAAAAGGTAACGCTGGAAGGCATTGGCAGTTTTTATTTGTCACCCGATATCAGTATATCCACTAGTGAGGAGCCTGTTCCGTTGCCTGAGAACTCCATCCATTTTGAATTGAATTCAAAAGCAACTCCAGATGAAGGTTTAATCAAATTTATAGTTGAAAAAACAAGAAAATTTAAACCATTAGCCGTTTCTGATTTAGAATCTTTTTCAATACTTGGCAAACAATTCCTGAATTTGGGCAAACCTTTTCTGATTAAAGAAGTTGGCAGTTTACTCAAAAATCAAAACAACGAATACGAATTTACACAAGCAACTTATATTTTATCATTTCCGGAAACCACAGTTAATTCAGGCAACACACAAAAAGAAACATCAAAATCAGCTAAAGTACCGAAACCACAAAAGCAAGAGAATATTGATTTTTCTGCTCCTTCACCTATAGCATCAAAAAAGAAGTTTATTATCCCAATTCTTGTTCTGGTTTTCGTACTTGCAGCTATGGTTGTATTGTTTTATAAATTTGGCAATAAAAACAACAAGGATATTGTAGAAGAAAAAATCACAACACCTGAGACGACTCAAGTTGTAAAAAACACGCCTCCACCACCACCCCCGACTCCAACACCTGCGCCTGTTCAAGACACTTTAATTCCTGCAAAAGATACTATCGCAGTAGTGCAAACACCAACGGTTCCAGCAAAAGATACGGCCAAACCAAAACCTCCAAAACCTGTTTCACTTCCGGTAGTTGGCTATAAAGTAATTGTTCGTGAATATGCTGATAAAGAATCCGCAGATAAAGGGATGATTGCACTATCAAGATTTGAATTCGGCAAGAATTTGATTTTATATGCAAAAGACACCAACTCCTATAAAATAGCTGTGGCTGTAAAATCTACTTTCAAAGACACTACACGTATTAAAGATTCATTGAGAAATTTATTTGGGAAGAAGACTTCGATTGATTTGCATTGATCAGTAGCATTCAATTGTTATTCTAAAAATGCTATTTTTTTTTAAAAAAATTTCTATGAAATTGGTAA
>CALCNY010000162.1 GCA_937897585.1 uncultured Chitinophagaceae bacterium
AATTTAAAACTATACAAATGAGACGTATTTTAATTTTATGTGGATTGGTTTTATCCGGCACATTTGCAAATTCTCAGAACCTTGATGATATCAATGATCTGATGGGCAAAATGCAATATAGAGAAGCGAAAGCAGGCATTGATAAGTATTTATCAAATCCTAAAAAAGCCAATGATGCGGAGGCTTATTATTACAAAGGGAGAATTTATAATTCACTGTCTCATGATAGTACTGTTGCTCAAGCAGAACAATACACTTTAAAAGGTGAAGCTTTTGAAGCGTTCAAAAAGAACCAGCAACTGGATTCAAAAGATGTTTACTTAACCTTAGAAACGCATACATCATTTCTTGATTTGTACTATGGTTACTATGATTTAGGGGCTCGTTCTTACAATACAAAAAATTTCCAAGGAGCTATTGATGCATTTAAAAAAGCAATTGAATTGGAGAATTTTATTTTAGACAAGAAGTACGAATATCAGCAAACTTCATTGAATCGTTTGGATACATCATTAGTGTTGAATATTGCAGCATGTGCTATACAGCAAAAGAATGAAGCACTTGCCGTTGAATTTTATAAAAAATTGACTGATGCGAATGTTACAGGTAAGGATTTCAAAGAAGTATATCAATATATCGTTGATTATTACGTTAAAAACGACGACCAAAAATCTTTAGATGAAATTCTTGCTAAAGCAAAAAAAATGTATCCTAATGATGAATACTGGATGGATGCTGAAATCAAAATATCCAGCAAATCGGGAGATAAAAATGTGCTGTATGCTAAATATGAAAAGTTGATTGCAGAGAATCCTACAAGTTTTGTATTGCCTTATAATTATGCCGTGGAAATGTATAACAGTTTGTATGGTAAAGATGCTACCAATGCTGGCGATGCTGCAATGGGCGAAAAGTTAACTGCCACTATAAAAAAAGCCATTGCTAATGAAGATAAAGCAGAGATTACAGCAACCATGCTAATGTGTAATCACCTTTACAATATGTCTGCTGATTTGATAAACAATAGCAACATGATAAAAGGTGCCAAACCAGAAGATGTAAAGAAGATAAATGACATGAAAGCTGTTGCCAATAAATCCATGGATGAGTGTATTGTATATTCAGAAATGGCATTGAAATACTACGAAGCTATTCCTTCAAAAACTGCAATTCAAAAAGCGAATTATAAAATTGTGTTGGGCTACCTTGCAGATATTTATGGTTTGAAAAAGAACCCTGCTAAAGCAGCAGAATATGAGAAAAAGAATGCAGCTGCTGATAAGTTGTAAGAAATAGAATTTTGAAAAAATATAAATCCCGTTGATGTAAATCGCGGGATTTTTTGTTAACCACGAATTCACGAATTGGTTTCACGCAAAGCTCGCAAAGAAGCAAAGACGCAAAGATTTATGCCACAAAGGCACTAAAACACAAAGTCACACGAAGGCTTTATTTTTACACCGAAATTTCATGAGAAAATGATAATTTCATTTCCCATATCCCCACTTTTACCCCGAGATATCGGGGCAGGCTATTTTACATTCAATATTCTACATTTTACATTCACTACTAATCCCTTCCTCTCATAAAACCGCCACCACCACCAGGCCCTCCTCTGAACATATTCTGCATTTCACTCATAGGCTTGATTTCAATGTCTTTAGGAAGATCAAATTCTTTTGCTTCTACTTCTTTAGTGAAGTCTACTTTGGTGACTTCAACTTCCATTCTTCTATTGCGGCGCATTTTCATTTCGTAGCGCATTACAAATCCATCAACTTTATCCAAACCGTTTAAAGCCGGCATCATATTTCCCATACCTGGCATACTATTCATGCCGCCGGTAGATAATACATTATTCAATTTGAATTCCGGCGTGTACCAAATCACCGCAGTGTCTTTCAAACCCAATATTCTTGAAGTGATAAGATAGGCTTTTATACAATTGAATCCTGCGATTTTACGGGTTTCGCCGGTAACGCTGATATCTGTAGTGCCTTGATTTCTTTCCATTGGAGGCATTCTTTTAGCCATATTCGTATCTGCTTTTCTTCTTTCTGCCATCATACTATCTCTGCGTTTTTGCATGTTGGCCATGTCATCATCAGTGGCGAAAAACCCGTTTTTTGAGCCCATCATTTCCATAACCATTGTGGTTAGCTTTTTTGAATTATCACGATATACTGTTGATTTTCCCATTTCAGACTTAATGGTAGTTTTTACAAGATCTCCTTTCAAATAAGTCACGAATTTGGTTTCACCGTCCATCATATTTCTAAAATTCATGCCACCACGAGGTTCCTGAGCTATATTTTCAACGGCCTCTTCTTCAGGCGCAATGATGTTGGTTGTTGTATTTACAATGGCCTGGTTATAGATTTTTGGCTGAGCAAATGCTGTTGAAGCAACGAAAAGCGATAAAATTGGTAATAATATTTTCATTTTTAAAATTTTGTGTTGCGAATGTAAGTTGGATTAAGAAACTAAAGCTTTTTTTGAACATATTTTTATGAATTTAACAAATACCTAATCTGTGAAAAAGCTGTGAGTAAAGAATGAATAATTTAGCCGAAAATAGCCGAAAAAATTGACCATATTGGAGTATATTTAAGGTTCGCTATTTGCAAATTTCTGATTCGGAATGCTATTTTCAGCAGCAATGCTGAATTTCCCGATTTTTCGAAATAAAATCAATCTTTTTCACGTAGGTTTGCCGCCTAAAAATTTTATATACTGTGCGTTTAAAGAGTCTTGAAATCAAAGGATTTAAAAGTTTTGCCGACAAAACTGTTCTCCATTTCGACGAAGGAATTACAGGTGTCATCGGCCCCAATGGATGTGGTAAAAGTAATATCATCGATAGTATCCGTTGGGTAATCGGTGAACATAAAATCAGCAATCTGAGAAGTGAGAATCTGGAAAGCTTGGTTTTCAACGGAAGTAAAACCAGAAGTGCAAGTGGATTGGCTGAAGTAAGCTTGACTTTTGAAAATACAAAAAATCTATTACCAACTGAATTCAGTACGGTAACGATTAGCCGAAAATATTACAAGAGTGGTGAAAGTGAATATCGTCTGAATGATGTTACATGTCGTTTAAAAGACATTCACAACTTATTCATGGATACGGGTGTGAGTACAGATAGTTATGCAATCATAGAATTGGGAATGGTAGATGACATCATCAAGGATAAAGAAAATAGCCGTAGAAAAATGTTGGAACAGGCTGCCGGTATTACCATTTACAAAACAAGAAAAAAAGAAGCCAAATTAAAATTAGATGCTGCTGAACAAGATTTAGCTCGTATCGAAGATTTGTTGTTTGAAATCAACAACCAATTGAAAAGCTTGGAAAGTCAAGCAAAAAAAGCGGAGAAGTATTTCGAGATCAAAAAAGATTACAAAGAAATCAGTATTGAACTGGCGAAAGCTGCGTTAGAAGGTTTTAATATCACTTATCGTGATTTGAATCAACAGCAACAACAGGAAGTTGATAAAAGAATTGAACTAGAAACTTCGATTGCAAAAGAAGAAGCGGCTTTAGAGCAAGAGAAACTAGGGTTCATTGAAAAGGAAAAAGCATTGCAACAAATGCAGCATGATTACAATGAAATGCTGGATAAAGTTCGCAATAAAGAAAATGAGAAAAGTCTGACTGCACAGCGTTTACAGCATTTAAAAGAACGTAAATCTTCTTTGGATGAATTTCTTGAAAAAGCATCAGGACAACAAACTGGTTTGGAAGAAAGTATAAATTTCACTTCCAATCAAATACAAGAAGAGGAAATAAAATTGGCAGAACTTGAAGCTGGATTAGACACTTTGAAAACAGCAGTAGAAGAGAAGCGCGCCATTTTCGATAATCAAAGAACTGCTATTGAAACTTTAAGAAGAGAAAATCAGACCATTCAACGTAATCAGTTTGATGCAGAGAAAAAAGTAGCTGTTGCTGATACTTCTATCCAAAATTTACAACGTTCTATTCACCAAATTCAGGAAGAAAAGAATTCAAGAACTGAACAGGTTAATCAATTAGAAATCGATAAGAAAAATAAAGAAGAGGAACTGGCTCAACAACAATCGAGTTTGAAGCAATTGCAGGAAGAGCATGAATTTACC
>CALCNY010000163.1 GCA_937897585.1 uncultured Chitinophagaceae bacterium
TCGGTGACTGGAGTTCAGACGTGTGCTCTTCCGATCTCTCTTAAAATAAATTGTCTGTTCTTATCTGCTCCTCTTGCATTACCAATCGGCGTATACCAATCTCCTGAAAAACGCCACTTATGAAACTCAGGCAACTCAAATTTATTAGTACTATTTGAATTGATGCCTAACAATGAATAAGGCAATGTAAACTGTCCACTTAAAGCAAAGTTAGAACCACTGGTAGGGAATATCGGATTAGGACCTGCAGAATTTCTAATTAAAGTTAACTTCAGACTGATATTTGTAGAATTGCCATTACTGAATCCGCTGAAAATCTGACTGTAATTTTTTAGCTTATACTGCTGAAAATTAACCGCATAAATCAAACTGAAAAAGTCATCAGGCCATTTTAATTGCTTACCTAATGACAAACCTAAACCTACTGTTTTTACGTAAGAAGTATCTCCACAAGTTTTACAATAACTTCCATAATAATTAATGGAATTTGAATATTTGGTATTGTAATAATTTACTGAAAAAGAATTTCTCTTTTTGCCACCAAACCATGGTTCTGTAAATGAGAAATTATAAGAACGATATGCTCTTCCGTTGGATTGTAATCTCAAACTTAAGCGCTGTCCATCTCCTGAAGGAAGTGGATCCCAAGTTGATTTGCTTGTAATATTCTTAAGTGAAAAATTATTAAAGGTCACACCCAAAGTGCCCGTCAATCCGATACCACCGCCAAAACCTGCAGAAAGTTCCAGCTGGTCTGAAGATTTTTCTTCCACTTCCCAGTTGATGTCAACGGTTCCGTTATCTGAATTGGGAACTATATTAGGGCTGATTTTTTCTGGATTGAAAAAGCCCAATTGAGAAAGTTCTCTTTGTGTACGAATAATATCAGAACGACTGAATTTCTGTCCGGGTACCGTTCTCATTTCTCTGAGAATTACGTAATCTTTTGTTTTGTCATTTCCTGACACTGTAATCTTTCCATAAGTAGCCTGCGGACCTTCTGTCAATCTGATTTCAAAATCAATGGTATCATTGTATACGGCCGTTTCTGTTGGATCTATATGAAAGAATAAATATCCATCATCCTGATACAAACTACCGATGTCACCACCTTCAGCAGACATTTGTTTTCCTAACCTTTTATTTAACAACTCTAGATTGTAAACATCTCCTTTTCGAATACCTAACAACAATGTCAAAATAGAATCGGAGTATTTTGTATTTCCTTTCCATGAAATGTCGCCGAAATAATATTTATGACCTTCACTCACTTTGATGTGAATGTCCATGTTGCCTTTTTTGTTCAGTATCTGTGTGTCTGCAACAATTACGGCATCTCTCAATCCCTGAGCATTATAATAGTCAATTACCTTTTCTTTATCTTCTGTGTATTTGCTTTCTGTAAATTTTGAAGCACTGAAAAACTTAGGTCTGAAATAAGGATCCAACAAATTCAAGGTCATGGAAGGATAAAACATGCCTTTGTCATTCACGTAATTTCTAAAACTCAGACCTCTTGATGTATCGCCATAAGGACTTACCGGATGATCAGGATAAAGTGTTAATCTTGCCATTTCCTTAGTGCCTTTCATTTGCTTTTTTAACTTGGCATCTTCTATCTTTTCGTTACCGCTGAAGTTTAAGGAATTGATTTTTACTTTCGAGCCTTTATCTACAATAAAAGTCAGTGATAATCCATTGCTCATGCCAACAATAGTATCCTGTTGAACTTGAATGGAAACGTTACGAAAACCTTTATCATAGAAAAATTTACGAATGGCTTCTACAGCACTAAGTCTCATGTTTTCAGTAAGTACCCTGTCTTTAGCAAGTCCTAATTTACCTTCCAAATCGTCCTTCTCCCCTTTTTTAATTCCCATGAATTTGAAATCAATTAATCTAGGTCTTTCTACAATGTTGATTTCGATGAAAATAGTTTGTTCTTCGAGGCGGGTAATGGTAATATTTACATTTGATACCAGACTTTGTTTCCATAATTTAGAGATGGCTTTTCCAAAAACATCAGAACCTGGTAGCTGCACTTTATCGCCAATGGCCATGCCAGAAATAGATATGATTAAATTGGGATCGAATGCTTTTGCCCCTGTAACAGAAATACCTCCAATGGTATATGATTTGGGATATTTTGCAGTAAAGATCTGCTGAAGTGCAGGATTTACTGATACCGGAATGGTGTCATTTTGAGCCCATAGATTATGAGAAAAAAAACAAACAATTGCTAAAAACAAAAACTTTCTATAAATCCCTTGCATCAATTTTTTTTTACGTGCGGCAAATTAAGCTCAATAATTAAAACTATTTGTTAAATGAAAAACTGAACTCAATCAAAAATATTGATTATCAGCTTAGTTTCCTTCAATTAATTTTTTTCTTCAATAATATTTTTTTTCAGCTGGTCACCAGTTTTCCCAAATCTTCTTTGTCTTTGCTGAAAATCAATTATGGCCTCATACAAATTCTCTTTCCTGAAATCCGGCCATAATGTTGTTGTGAAATAAAGTTCGGTGTAAGCCAATTGGTACAATAAAAAATTGCTGATTCTGTGTTCCCCGCTGGTTCTAACCATCAATTCAGGATCAGGAATTCCGGCTGTTGACAGGTAATTACTATATATTTCCTGGTTGATGTCTTCTGGCAACAATTTACCATTCAACACATCTTGGGCAATTTTCTGTGTCGTATGGATGATTTCCCATCTGCTGCTATAACTGAGTGCCATCACCAAGTTCAATCCTGTGTTGGTGGACGTTTCGCTGATGGCTTCTTGCAAAGCTTTTCGTGCGTGCTCTGGCATCATATCTGTGGCACCAATGACATGAAGTCTGATGTTATTTTTATTGAGCGTTGGCACTTCTTTTCTGATGGTATCGATGAGTAATTCCATCAAACCAGTTACTTCTTCCTGAGGCCTCAGCCAGTTTTCGGTACTGAATGCATAAAGTGTAAGGTAATGAATGCCTAATTCGGCGGCACCTTCTACAATATCTCTAACACTTTCTACCCCATGAAGATGACCAAACAACCTATCATGCCCTTTTTCCTGAG
Organism: uncultured Chitinophagaceae bacterium; assembly: GCA_937897585.1. Classification (GTDB taxonomy): domain Bacteria; phylum Bacteroidota; class Bacteroidia; order Chitinophagales; family Chitinophagaceae; genus Ferruginibacter. The sequence continues at coordinate 3,067 of CALCNY010000163.1, forward strand.
CCCAACGACCATTCCCATCCATGATGATGGCGATGTGTTCGGGAAGTTTATCAAGAATGATGTTGTCTTTTATACTCATGATGAATACTGAAATCGGCTATTATCGCCGGCGGCAAAAGTAACGAAAAAAACAGATGATGCGGGGTTGAAATTGAAATTGTTTGGTTACTGCAATCAAGCTGAAAATAGCTTAGTGGATAAAGCAATAAAAAAAGCCGTCAATTTGATGACAGCTTTCAATGTTTTATAAAAGAAGAATTATTAATTAGCAGTTGGACAACGGTAAGAACCGATATTGAACGAAATGCCAATTTCTGCGATTACATATTGATCTTTTTGTTTGCTCCAGCCACGTTGACGACCGGCATATTTTCCTAGTGGATTATTTGGATTTGCCCCACCCCTTTCAATAGATCTGTCTTGTAGTTGTCCTGCGAGTGATAAAATATAATCATTGCTTGCAGGATCACGCTCCCAAAAACCAGTAGAGATGTTTTTAGATCCATCAGCATTATATAAACCTAAATAAGTTCCACTAACATCATCAATGTGATCTGAATTGGTAAAACGATGAGTAACTTCAAAACTTAAATTTACTTTTTGATTGATACTATATTTTATGCCTACACCTAATGGAACGCAAATTCCCATGAGTGGATATGTAACTCCTTCTGTTTGAATTGTACTGTTATTAAGATAAACTTTTGTTCCATCCTCGGCTGTAGCATATGGATTAAAACTAAAAACTCCAAGACCTAATGTCATGTATGGAGTAAATCCATAATTGATATCATTAGGAATGTACTTGAAGAAGTTGAAATCACCTTGCACACCAAATTCAAAAATGTTAGTATTGAATTCCAAACCTCTTGTGTGTTGATAAGAATTTTTGCTTAACAAATCATCATAACCCAATTGTGCAAATCTCCCAGCTACTCTCAATCCTACATAATTGCCAAATTGTTTTCTGAAAAATAATCCTAAAGAAGGTTTTGGTTTATTCAATCCTGTTCGAGTATTTAAATCCCCAAAATAATGAGCAGCACCAACAGTGAAACCAAATTCACCTTGTTGAATATAGCCATCCTGAGCTTTTGTGCTTATCGTTAAGAAAGTTAAAATAACCAAAGAAAAAAGAATCCTTTTCACGTTCAATTGATTTTGTGTGTTCAAAAAAATGAGTTGTAAAGATAATATAAGCTTGGTGATTTAAAAGCATTTACAAGATAAATCAGCAAACATTCTGTAAATAACGTAAAAATTGGATTTGTGGTATTTGGAGAGATGTTAATTTTTTGAGGCAAGAGAAGTTTAGGGGTTGGGGTAATTAGAGATTATTTGGGGCTGCCAACTTTTTGAACTTTTTGAACCTATTGAACTTTTGAAACAACTTATTCGTGAATCTGTGGTTAGCTTTCGAACAATTATCGAACCTTCTCCACCCTAACGCCCGCGCTCATCACACCTGCAAGTGGATTGTCACGCATGATGTTGAGTAAAGAAAACTGATACAAGCCATTTTTCTTGAATCGCATGGGTTTGCTGTTCAATAATTTTCTGAATTCCCAGATATCATCCATGCCTGAGCCATACCAACCATGAGCATCATCACTTAATATCAAATTCTGTTTTTGAAAATTCATTGTATCGCCTGGAGATTGTAAACCAACATTCATCCACATATTATTATACTTATAATCATCGGTGTGTCTAAGTACAATATAGATATTATAATAAGCCAAGGTATCGCTGATTTCAAACGAGCCTTTGCAAGCATAGTTTTGTTTCCAGCTGTGGTTGCTGATGGGAATATTTTTTTCATACACATCTATTTGTCGACAACTGTTTAATAAAAACAGTAGCATGCAAACAGCGATAAATCTTGTATTTGAATTCATCATGGACAATTACAAAAATAAATGTATCAAGTTATAATTATAGCACATTCAATACTTGTTCTTTTGCTTTTTCGAGTTCATCTTTCATCAACACCACGCATTTTTGAATATCTACATCATATGCTTTACTTCCTGTGGTATTAATTTCTCTTCCTATTTCCTGTAATAAAAAAGACAATTTCTTTCCTTTACTGATTTCTTTGTCATTTAGCATCTCTTTGAAATAATCGCAATGTTGTCTTAAGCGAATTTGTTCTTCATGAATATCAATTTTCTCCATGTAATAAATCAACTCTTGCTCCATTCTGTTATTATCGATGTTTTCTTTTCCAACATGTTCAGCAAGCAATTTATTGATTTCATCCTTGATGCGTTTTTTTCTGTTGGGTTCAAAAACCAAAATGGCTTCTTCCTGTTCTTTGATTTTTTCGATACGAGTTAATAAATCTTTTTCCAAAGATGCGCCTTCTTCAATTCGGTGCGCATTTAATTCTGCGATGGCTTTATTGAGTACATTTTTAAATGCTGCGAAATCAGTTTCACTTAAAACTTCCATGCTTGGAGAAACAACTTCTGGTAAACGAAGCAATGAACTTAATACAGCATTAGTATCAATATTCAATTCACCGGCAAGTTGATGAATTTGATGATAATATGCTTTTATCAATTCGGTATTGATGATGACTGGTTTTGAAGTGCCGTTTTGTTTGATGCTGATGTAACAATCAATAGTGCCTCTGATTAAATTTTCTTGTATTACATTTCTAATGTCAAATTCAAAAGGCTTTAACAGCGGTGGCAACTTCAATTGCAATTCAAACTGTTTTCCATTTAATGTTTTAATCTCAACAAAAAATGTTTTATCGCCTACAGTTTGTTCTGCTCTTCCAAACCCTGTCATTGACTTTAGCATAATGATTTTTATTTTGATGCAAGTTAACTGATAATTTGTTTGATTGGAGAATGAGAGGCTTTGTTAATTCAAAAGTCAAAATTTAAAATTCAAAAACAGGAACAATATTTTTTACTTTTTAATTTTTAATTTTTTTTCCATTAAAAAAGCCCAGCATTTTTGTGCCAGGCTTTAATATATAATGGGTTAGTAAGTACCGGAGAATAAATTCTCCGACACAATATTAAAAATAATTTTTGCTTTACAGAAAAATATTTCAAACTATTTTATCAACATTTTTAT
>CALCNY010000164.1 GCA_937897585.1 uncultured Chitinophagaceae bacterium
GCAGCAATTTTTTCAATATACAAACCAATTAACATGATACCTACAAAAAGGATGATTTGTATTTCATCCGAACTCTTGAGAGTAAATTCAATAAATCTATGGAACATTTCTTTTTAATTTAAAATACTATTGTAACTCCAAAGAATAAGCCATGTTTTGTTATATTAGGGTTGCCAAGATAACTTAACCTTTTAAAATATTCTACACTCAAAAAATGAAATATATTTTCAACACCAACGCTGGCTTCCATAAAAGGAGTTCTCGAAGGAATATTGAATGAAGCACCTGTATTGAATTTTTTATTTGTATTGCTCATATCTCCCCAATAAGCATTGAAAGAAAATCGTTCTCTCCATCCAAGCTTTTGAATGAAAGGAATATTTTCAAATAGAGTTCCACCCAAATGCAAACGGCTTTGTAAACTCACATACCTGTCAGAAACAAATTCATAAGGATTCATAGTATTGAAAACATATTTGCTCGCTACAAAATACTGATTGCCTGCAGGTATGTTCATTAATAAATAAGGAACAGTACCCATCACCGTTCCGGTTTCAATTTTATAATAAAGCAAAAACTTAGGTGGCAATCTCAGCCACTGTTGCAAGCTCACACTTAATTTGTCATAGTTGAACATTTTATCAGTTGCAGCAAAACCATGCGTATAGGTTGTTGTAACTATAGGATAGAAGGTAAGTAGTTTTAAATTATCGTAATTAAAAAGTAATGTGGTTTCATCATGAGCATATCGAAATGACATACTTGCCTCTGCAACAGGAAGTGTAGCATACGATATGGTATCTGCTTGTTGATTAGAACCTGGCAACAAAGGATGATACTTGAAATCAAAAGCAGGTTTTATTTCTTTAAAATTCACTGAGCTGTTAAGTGCCCAATTTTGATTTAAATATTGTTCATGTTTTACTTCAACATTTTTTATAAACAATCTTGAAAAGGGAACGTCTTTTTTAAAGAAGCTGCTTATGATATTGTCATTGTCAAGCTCGTCGGCATTGTTATTTAGCAAGTCATAATCGGCGCTATAATTGATTGTCGTTTTTGTCCATCTTGTATGATTCCATATGTATTTGACACCGATATTTCCTTTCAGTAATTTGTCTTTGGTGCCGTATGCTGCATATGCGTTGAAATTAAAATTCTTGTTGATTCCGGGCATGGTCCAAAACCCTGTTCTAAAACGCCAGCCCTCAATTGAATTGGTACTGAAAAGTGAAGAAGTGGGTCCAATTCTGATTTTGTTTTTGATATCCCAATAACCACTACCTACAAGAGAAATCAATTTTATTTCGTTTTGAAATCTTTGATTTGATTTTAATGAATCCATCATCGCATAAATATTTTTTTCCTGATTGGTTAAAGAATCAGGTCTGTATTTATTCCAGTATTCGTTATTGCTATTAAGATGGATAAGATTTTCTTTTTCCTTTTTTTCTTTGTTGGATAATTTAACTGACGTTTCAGACAAATTGATATTGGCTGTTACAGTTGTATTCTTGATAATGAAGTTTACCTTTTTTTTATTGGCTTTTGTAGGTATTCCTAATAATGCCAATCCACTTTCAAATTTTATTTCAGATAAATATTTATAAGGCATGTACACTTTATCTTCTTTAGAAGGGCTGTACACTTTTTTATACTCTTCATTATAATTGATATCGCTTACAAAGTTGAGATTGGCATTTTTATTCAACCTCATGTTTACATTGATAACTGCAAAATTGGATATGTTAATCCAAAGATTTCCTTTGAATGCTTTTTCATAATTTCTTAAAGGAAGAAAACTTACTTGAACAATACTGTCGCCATTTTCAATCAACGTGTCACCCACTGTAAACTTGTAATATCTTACCGCATTCGTATTCAGTGGGCTTACATAAGTTTGATCAAATACGGGAATCCATTCATCATAAATATTGAAAACTACATAAAATTTATTTACGTCTTTAAGGAGCTCGTCGGTTTTAAGTCCCAGGTTTTTTTCTGCAATGGTAATTTCGTCTTCAATTTTCGGATTTACAGAATGGGTAACATTTGAAATGTTTTCTGCAAAATAAACCGGCAACTCTTTATCTTCTTTGGCCGTGCTGTCGAAATGTTGATAGGTATTAAGCAATAAACTTTTGAGACCATTGCCATCAGCCTTGTCAAAATCTATGTTGTCAAAGTCAAGTTCGTTTCTTGTATATCGTTGATAAGTATAAGCGTTGAATCTGGAAGGATTGTTATTGTCTTTATTAGCAATCACTTTTTTAATGAGGTAATTACTTGACCTACCACGGGCGCCAACTATTACACTTTCTAATCGTTCTGTTTTACGCTCCATTTGAATCAGCAGAATGGCTTCTGATTCTTTATTTGGGTTTATGGTCAGACTATTATAACCTACACAAGAAAATTCAAGAGAGTCGACTTTATTTTCAGCGCTTAATAAAAATGTACCGTCTCCTTCAGAAACAACAGAAATGTTTGTGTTTTTAGCTTTGATCGTAACATTTTCAATTGCCCTAAATTCACTATTGATCACTGTTCCTTTATATAAATATTTGTCCTGTGAATAAGAGTTTCTGGATGCTATACTCCCAACAAATAGCAGCAAGATTATTTTGAACCAGTAATGTTTTGGATAAAATGATTTCAA
>CALCNY010000165.1 GCA_937897585.1 uncultured Chitinophagaceae bacterium
ATTGTAAAAATGAAGTAAGCTGATTACAATTACTTAATATTAGAATTGTGGATTTGTGGAAAACAAAAAAGGGGCCGGCCCCTAACGCCAACCCCTTTACTTACACATGAATCTACCTTACTGCTTTATAATTCTTTCTGTTTGTTTTGTTGTTGTTCCGTAAAGTTGAATTACATAGAATCCTGATGCAAATCTGCTTACATCTATGTTGTTGAATCCTTTGTTACCACTGCCTTTGGAAAGCATTCTTCCATTGGCATCTAAAATAACATACTGATAATTTTCAAATGCATTTACAGTGATTTGTTGATGTACCAAACTAGATACTATGAAAGGATTTACTGGTTTACTGATACCTCTTAATGCAATCACATTAGAGTACATAATTTGATTCGTATAAGATACCGCTTTCATCCTGTAATATCTTGTGTTCTCATCATTAGGTAAATAACTCATTGTTCTTGATGAGAGTGTAATTGAATTCAACACATTGAAATTCATTCCATCGGTTGAATATTCTACAGTTACTGATTGTAAAGGTTCATCAGAAATGACATTCCAACTAAGGTTGTGTTTGTTGTTGTCGGTATTGCCTGATAAGGTCACTTCTTTAATGGGAAGCACGGTTCTGAATCCTGTTAGTGTGTATGAACCAATGCTACCGTAGTTACTAGCGTATGCATTACCAGTGCCGTCAAGAACAAAATAGTAGGTGCCAGTTTTTAAAGTGGTATCAATAGAAATACTCATTATATTGACAGCATCATATGTTCTCATCAATACTTTATTTTGATCATAGAGCATTATTTTGATATCAAGATTTGATCCGTTATTACCAGTACCCAGATTGAAAGGCGTAGCATCAATATGAATACTTGTATTCTGTGTGATGTTGAATTTGAAAGCATCTTTATCATTGCCAGTAGCAATAATGCCATTAATGCTAAATGAAGTGTTGTTGGGTGAAAATGTTGTAGCATTCAATGAATCGGTGTAGTCATCTGTGCGGTAACCGAAACCGTTAGTTGATGTAATGATACTCAAATTATCTTGAGTATTAGCACATCCATATGGTGTTGCTCCATCATTCCATCCAGTCATGTTTCTTGAGTAACTGTTGCCCATTATTGGGGCCCAGCTTGTTTCACCTGTTCCATATCCAGTGTTATAAGTTTCTATTAAATTACAAGCAGAATCATATTTAGATTGATGTGACAATCCAAGTGTATGGCCGCTTTCATGACTGCAACATTCTGCAATGAATTTGGTATTGTTGGGTCCTAGTCTGTCGGAAAATACAAATGCAGGTGTATCATCTCCCCAAGTAAATGATCCAATGTAGGAGATGCCACCAACGTTTGGTTTCCATGCGCTTGTAGGTGTAACGATTACGCGTATACGTTGTGCTAATGGCGCTGATAAAAACTTTGTAGAGTCTGTGGTGATATTTACATTGAATGGTCGATAATCTTCAGACACTCTGTTGAATATTTCAGTGATTTGTGCATCAGTTAATGCAGGAGCGATACATGCTATTGGCATGCCTCCGTTCCACAAACTTCCGGTTACCATATGTCCGTCAAAATCGAGATAGATGGTTGCCGTTGCAGTTGGGTAGCTGTTTAATTTTGGCAAAGCGAAAACAACTGTATTGATTAGGCAAAAGAATGCCAGCACAAATGATTTGGTAAAATTGTTCATGATTGTAAGGATTTGGATTGGTTAGGGCAATAGTTATTAATGGTTAGGGATATTAATAACTGCAATCTTGTAAGATTCTGTCTAGATCAATTCTCTGCAATTGATAATTGTCGGCCATGTCATTTCTGATTTCAAACACTTCAAGTGCATCAGAATTTATGATACGTCCTACATATTTTACCTTAGTTCCTTCGTCTGTAATTTTCGACAACTGGAATAAAGTATTGGGATATATATCTGATTTTACAATCATCGACTGTAAGTCTGAATATTTCAATTCATTGCTCATTACTTTTCCTGTAAAAACGAATTTTTCATTAAAGCGAATAGCCACCGACTGACCAGGTTTGGCCACAAGTGTATTCTTTAATGTGCTTTTTGAAATTTCGATAGAACCCGGAAATTCAATGAAAATAGATTTGATGGATTTGTCGGTTTTTTGAGCAAAAACAGACATTGAAGCGATGGTGGTTAACAGTACAAGTACTGCCTTAGTTAAGGTTTTCATGTTAAGGATATTTATTGGTTTTTAAATAGGAGTTTCATGGGTTAGGGGTAAAACTCCAACAATATAAACGTGGTTGTTTTGTGAATATTGTGTGGGGAGGAATTTTTTTTCTAGATATGCTGGATAAAGCTGGATTGGCTGGATAAAGCTAGATATGCTGGATAAGCTAGATATGCTGGATAAGCTAGATACTGGATGCTATCTTCTCAGCAAT
>CALCNY010000166.1 GCA_937897585.1 uncultured Chitinophagaceae bacterium
AAATCCAAAATATTCTTTCCCATTTAAATAAACAGGAATAGCTCCTATAAGTGATAATACACCAAAAATCAAAGCATAAAACAGATCAATAAATTCTTTAAGGAATAGCTATTCATTTTCATAGAATTTAATTAGTTTTTATTTGTGGGTATCCAATCTGATAATTTACCTGTTACATATTCAGCTGCTGCTTCTACATAAGATTGTGCGGACTTCGCCAATTTATAAAAATCAACAGCGCCTTCTATTTTTAAAGGTCCAAGTTTTCCGCCGACACCCAATTCAGATCAATTACTAAAAAAAATATTACCGTTTTTCCCTGTGCCATTAGCATGAACATCTTTTCCGTCAAAACTTATTTTATCGCTACTGAAATCTATTTTAGTATTTTCTGAAAGTATCTCTACACTTCCTTCTGCTTTTTTTGAACCAAGTCCTATACCCGCCTTTGTTTCTATCCATGCGCCAGAAACTGTTGCGTCCTTATTACTAATACTTACTTTGCCAGTGATTAAATTAACTTCAGCATTTGATTTAATTGGCCCAGCTTTTAAACTGCCTCCAATACCATATAAAAGCCTTACCGCTATTTATCCATTATTACATAGCCCGACTCATCGTCAATCTTACATGTTATGCGCTGTTGATAAAGAATACTAATAATAAGGTATTTATCAGCATCTGCAATTCCATCTTTTAAAACCCTGCCTTTAAAATACTTCTGCAAAAAATAAGGCATTCCCTTTTTTGCATCGTCGCTTACTGTTTTATCTGGCAATACATTAATAAAGCTATAATCCTTTACCGCATTACATGTAATTTGTAATGTCTCTTTCTTTTTAAGGATTATTAGCATTTTTTGAATATACCCTTTTTGAACTGCACCTGTCATTTTATTGAAAAAAGAATACAGGTCATCATTCTTTATAAGATACACCGATGTTTGTCCGGCAAGTGTCCCATTAATCATGACAAAATAACTATTTCGAGAAAAATCACTCAATACTTTATTAAAAAACAGGTCATCATTTTTTTGACTACATCCTGTTAAGGCAAGAAACATTGATATCATTATAATTAAAGGTTTACGCATCATGGTTTCTTTTTAGTTGGATCTACTAATAATTCAGGTGGTATTGGGTTACCTCCGTATGTTGTTCTTTGAGCATCGCCTGTATGAGCCCTTACTCTATTCTCGGCATTCACAGCACCAACCTCGTACATCGGTATGCCATTAGCTGTCTTCTTAAAATTAGTTTTACCCTGATCAGAGTCATAACCATGACCAAGAAGTTCGTGTGTTAACCCAACTTTCGGATCTCTCTTATCACCATTGACTGTTGTTTTAGCATCTGGATCAAATCTTGTTTTTGAACCTGTTGGGACACCCTTCTTATCATTATCTGAAGATGTTGGAGAGTTGCCGTTATTTTCTCCTGCTTCTGGCATTTTTATAAAATGTAACTGTTTACTACTCTCCAGTGTCCCTATCTTTTTATTTGTTTCTTTATCACCATAAGATTCTATTCCCTTAATTTCATCCCTGACCTTTTGAGAATATTTACCATCGTCTTTCGGAGCATCTCCTCCTTTTCTACCATGTAAAGAACCACCACTATAAACGGCTTCCGCACTTTTACCTCCACTGGTGTATTGAATTATAACTGTATCGCCCAATGGATCATTATGCAATATTGGGTTATTGCTCATAGCCGAATAAGGGCTTTCATCATAGGTAGGCTTCGGATCGATCTGCCACCATCTTCCTAATTGTGGATCAAGATTTCGGAAGTGAGTATCATATAATTCCAATCCGCTGCCATCACTAAATTCTTGATGCTGTAATTCAGAGCCTTTATTGAACTTATATTTATTTTCTAATTTCCTAGCTGCTTTACTACTGATGCTACTCATTGTTAATCCGAATGGATAATAACTGGTTGCATCAATTACTGGGGATGCTGCGTTATTATCAT
>CALCNY010000167.1 GCA_937897585.1 uncultured Chitinophagaceae bacterium
TTATAACTTTTAATTGGGCTATCACAGTTATTTGTTCCTGGGTCAAAACCACCACTTTTTTTAAAGTTAATAGAAAATGTAAAATCTTTAAGTAGCACTATTTTATTGTCAAATTGATTAACAACTTTTAAATCAAATATTTCACTTTTAGAGTTGTCATCGCTTGTCAAGTTCTTATCATTTAAAGGTGCAAAATTAAAAGAACAGGTATCTCCGTTATATTCAAAATAATTCTTTTGTTTTGTATACAGTAAGGAGTCTCTTAGTGTTGTAAAATTTGTTGATTTTGTATAAAAATAAATTCTAACAGTATCAATTTCGGTAGAATCATATCCAATATAATTAATTTTTCCACCCGATTTAGGACATTCTATAATAGTTTTTTTACAAGAATATATTGTTGTAATTATTATTGTTGCGACAAACAAGAATATGATATTCCTTTTCATATTTTTTATCTTATTAGTTTTTTTGAAATTTCTGACAACTCTCTTATACCCGCTAATAACATCACATACTCCCCAAAACCTTACTCCTCCCAATCGTATACACGATACCTTTTTCGTCTCTGATTTCGCGGCATTTATTTTCAATTTATCAATTGGACTCGTCACTTTACTCAATGCCAGACTACTCGAAGGCTTATATATCTGCGTATTCTATGTACAAACATAGATGCAACACAGGTAAATTAATGCTTTTTTGAAAGTTCTGCAAAAACTGGAGTAATCAAAATATTCAACCATTATCAATAATCAATCACCTGCTCCATCATTTCCGGCATTTCTCTCCAACCATATTGCTGGTTACGCAATTGAGGTTCAAAGCCTGCTTCAAGTATTGCTTCCTGGATGGTTTTGCTCGTAAAACGGTGAGGTGCACCTGCAGCACTGACTACATTTTCTTCAATCATGATGCTGCCAAAATCATTGGCGCCGGCATTCAAGCATAATTGTGCAATTTGTTTACCAACCGTGAGCCAGCTGGCTTGGATGTTTTTTACATTCGGCAACATGATTCTGCTCATCGCAATCATGCGGATATATTCTTCTGGAGTCGTTAAATTATGTACACCACGGATTTTGGTGAGTAAGGTATCTACATCTTGGAAGGTCCATGGAATAAAAGCCAGAAATCCATTTGCCTCTTCTGGTTTACGACTTTGTACTTCTCTGATTTTTACAAGATGCTCAAATCTTTCGTTGAGGGTTTCAACATGACCAAACATCATGGTGGCAGATGTAGTGATGTTTAATTTATGGCACTCATGCATGATGTCAAGCCATTCCTGAGCGCCGCATTTGCCTTTGCTGATTAAGCGTCTAACCCTGTCGGTAAGTATTTCAGCACCGGCACCGGGGAGACTGTCCATTCCGGCTTCTTTCAAAGCCATCAAAACTTCTCTGTGCGTACTTTTTTCAAGTTTGGTGATATGAGCAATTTCCGGCGGTCCGAGTGTATGTAATTTAATATTGGGGTATAAAGATTTTAATTGTTTGAACAAATCAACATAAAAACTTAACCCCAATTCTGGATGGTGACCTCCTTGCAATAACAATTGATCGCCGCCATATTTAATGGTTTCTTCTATTTTATTTTTGTAGGTTTCAATATCTGTGATATAAGCATCTGCATGTCCGGGAATACGATAGAAATTACAGAATTTACAATTGGCAATACAAACATTGGTGGTGTTTACGTTTCTATCTATTTGCCAGGTAACTTTGCCATGAGGGACTTGTTTTTTCCTAAGTTCGTTAGCCACAAACATCAGTTCTGTCAAATTTGCGTTTTCAAAAAGAAAAACGCCTTCTTCTACACTAAGAAATTCGAAATTTAGGGCCTTGGCGAGTAAATCGTTATTGTTCATTATGGGATTTTAATAAAAAACAAAATTACGGGCAAAAGGTTGATTGTTTTATTCTTTGTTTAGTAGGTTCTTTCTACAGGTTCAAAAGGTTCAATGAGTTCGAGTTGTTCAAAAGGGTTGTTATAAATCAACCTCTTTTTAAAATGTTTTCCAATTTTATTTTTTGGTTAATTTTTTTTCTGATTAACTAGCTTTTTCTTTCTGTTATTTTTATTTCTTAGCCCACGGTTTCAACGGTGGGTTAACGTGATGCAATGCCAAATATTCCAAGATATTCCGCCCACGGTTTCAACGGTGGGCTAAAATAAAATATGGTAGCCCACAATTAATTGGTCGTTTGCTCACAAGAAAAGGATTAAATGAACGAGAATTTTTGGTGAAAAAATCTCTTTTCATGTAAACCACCGTTTAAATGGTGGGTAGGGTTACAAAATGGAATTAACCCATAAAAAAACTTCTATTTACTTCCCAACAATTGATTAAACCATCAAAAAATTACGGTGAAAAAAACCGTTTTCATGTATTCCACCATTTAAATGGTGGGCTAATTCTTTATACGAAACCTCATGAACCTTTTGAACTCATTGAACCTTTAAAACCTCTCAAACCTTTTCCCAAAACAAACCTACCTTTGCCCTATGATTCAGTTTGAAAGATTTACACTAGAAAACGGACTTCGCGTGCTGGTTCATGAAGATAAAAGTACGCCCATGGCAGTGCTAAATGTGTTGTATGATGTAGGAGCCAAGGATGAAAATCCCGAGAAGACAGGATTTGCACATTTGTTCGAACACCTGATGTTTGGAGGTAGCATCAATATCCCCAGTTATGATGAACCGTTACAAGTTGCAGGTGGAGAAAACAATGCGTTTACCACCAACGATTTGACCAATTATTATTGCCAGTTGCCAGCCGAAAACATAGAAACGGCTTTCTGGCTGGAGAGCGACCGCATGTTAAGTCTGGCGTTCAGTAAAAAAAGTTTAGAGGTACAGCGCAAAGTTGTTTGTGAGGAATTTAAAGAACACTATATCAACAAACCATATGGAGATGTTTGGCACAAGATGCGTGAGCTCGCTTACACTTCACATCCGTATAAATGGATGACTATTGGTGCTACATTAAAACATGTAGAAGATGCAACGCTCGAAGATGTAAAATCATTTTTCTTCAAACATTATACTCCATGCAATGCCATTTTGGTAGTTGCAGGAAATATAGAAACAGCCCAGATTAAAGCGCTTGCAGAAAAATGGTTTGGTCCGATTCCGGCAGGAGAAAAATACAACCGTTCGTTACCGATAGAGCCCAAACAAACGGCCCCTCGACATCTCGAAGTGAAATCAAATGTACCTTTAGATGCATTATATAAATGCTGGCACATGTCTTCACGTATGGATATCCGTTATTATGCAGCTGATTTGATTTCCGATATATTAAGTGGAGGAGGATCCTCAAGATTGTATCAAAGCCTGGTAAAAGAAAAAAAATATTTCAGCAACTTGGATTGTTATCATTTTGGAAGCACAGATGTTGGATTGATGACCATTGAAGGAAAGTTGGTGAAAGGAATTGATATAAAAATTGCAGAAAAAGCGGTGGTGGATGAATTGAAAAAATTAATAGAAGAAGGCATTTCAACATCAGAATTAGAAAAAGTAAAAAACAAAGCAGAAGCCGCCATGGCATTTGAAGATATGAGCGTAATGAATCGTGCTTCCAGCATTGCGATGTATGAAAATCTCGGAGACGCCAATCTAATCAACACCGAGTTGTCGAAATATCAGGCAGTAACAGCACAAGAAATCAAAGAACAGGCGCGATTGATTTTTGATGAAAACAATTGCAGCACGATGTATTATTTAAGTGATAATTAAATTTAATGAACAGAAAAATTGCCCCCAAAATAAAAGATGCCGTTGATTATTCTTTGGTATTAAAACCATACGAACATTATAAACTAGATAATGGTATTGATGTGTATAGTGTAAATGCCGGCGCACAGGAAGTGTTACAAATTGAAATGGTTTTTTACGCAGGTAACTCATTCGAAAAACAAAAAGGAATTGCAGCCGCAACCAACTTTTTATTAAAGAATGGCACAAAAACAAAAAGTGCTTTTGAAATCAACGAAGCCTTTGAATATTACGGCGGTTATTGCAATAGAGCCTGTTATAATGAAACGGCTACCGTTACGCTTCATTGTTTAACCAAGCAAATTGATAAGCTCTTGCCTGTGCTGCAAGACATGCTAACTGAATCTGTTTTTTCGGAAGAAGAATTGAGTACTTACAAGCAAAACTCCCTTCAAAGATTAAAAGTCAATTTGCAAAAAGCAGAGTTTGTTGCAGCAAGATTAATTGATAGTTACATTTATGGTCAACAACATCCTTACGGCGTTTATACAAATCCGTTAGATATAGAATCTGTTACCGTTGAAGCCTGTCGACAATTTTACAACGACTATTATTTGAATGGCAAGTGTATCATTTTTGTTTCGGGAAAATTTACAGAAGAACTTAAAAAACAATTGAATGATGCTTTTGGTAAGTTGAACACAAATTCAACAAATATTGTTGTGCCTTCTTTTATGTCAATGCCTGCAACAGAAAGAAAATTCAGAATAGACAACGACCCCAATGCAGTTCAAGGTGCGATACGTATAGCGATGCCTTTCCCTAATCGTCATCATCCGGATTTTAAAAAGGTGTTGGTATTGAATACTCTGTATGGTGGATTTTTTGGATCAAGATTAATGAGCAATATCAGAGAAGATAAAGGATATACTTACGGCATTTATAGCTACATACAAAATCACATTCAGGAAAGCGCCTGGGTAATCAGTACCGAAGCTGGCAAAGATGTTTCTGAAGCTGCGATACAGGAGATTTACAATGAGATGCAAAAACTGAGAGAAGAAAAAATTGATGACGAAGAATTGTTGTTGGTTCGTAATTATATGATTGGTGGAATATTGGGAGAGCTAGACGGTCCGTTTCAGATCATGGCCAAATGGAAAAACATTATTTTAAATGGAATGGACGAAACATATTTTTATGATTCGGTTAATGAGATCAAGTCGGTTAATGCAGATCAGTTGATGGATTTGGCGAATAAATATTTAAGACCAGAGAATTTCTGGGAGTTGGTGGTGTATTAAGGGCCCCCTAAATCCCCCGAAGGGGGACTTTGATTACGTTTTGTTGGTTAGCCACGAATTCACGAATTATTTATTGTTTGGTGTTTGGCATTTGGCGTTGACTCAACCGATATTAAAATTTTACTTTGGTAATTGCCACTTTCTTATTCCTTATTTTTACTTTCTTATTATTTATTTAAATACTCACATAATCATAATGTTTAAAATAAATAAAAAAGCACCCGCAAACTGCGAGTGCTTATAACGCCAAACCACTTCCCCCTTCGGGGGATTAAAGGGGTCGCCAAACGTTTAATTACTCTATAACCATATTAAACTCTTTAGCTTGTTTTCTGATGATTTTTTCTATCTCACTTTCCAACGTGGCTTTATTATTTTGATTTTTTACTTTTGATTTTTCAATAACTATGAATTTATCTCTAGATGTATTTAAAGATGTAATCTGATTTTGTATATCCTCTCTTTCTTTTTTCTTTCCTACAATGATTTTTTGTAATTCAGCATCTGATTTATTTCTCAGGCTGTCCGCAAGTGTGGCTTTATCTATTTTAGAAACAATTTCTTTGTCGTCTGCAAACTTGTCGACCATGTCCCAACTCTCGTTTTTGTATAATGATTTGTTTCCTTTTACTGCGATTCTTTTCACTTCTACAGACTTATTAACGCTCTGGTTTTTTGCATCTACTTGCTTTTGAGAAGCGGATTTGGAAAATCCATATGATCCGTATGCGATGTAAGTGCTGTTTAATTTTTCGTTGAGTGTAATGATTTGGTCATCATAAGGTGTTGGTATTTCTTCAATTTTTTCATCCTGGTTGATGTTGGTAAAACTTCCCCCGCCACATTCACTATTTATATTCCAGTGTTCGCTGATGCCTTGCATTCTGTCGCCGCAATAAATGGTATTTACGATAACGCCTTTTTGTTTAGCTAAAGCACAGGCTTTTGTATAATGGAGATTACCCTGTAAAAAATCTTCGTTGCCTGCGATAAAAATCACTTTGTAATTACCGGGAGTGTTATCCCAGGCGAGATTATTTAAAGAGGTATAAATGACTTGTCCGCAGTATTCATCACCCCCATCGGTTTTTAATGAGAAAAGTATTTGGGAAAGAGAATCAAGATCAGTTGTGAAAGGCATCAGTTGTTTTACAAAACCTGCTTTTTCGTTGTTTGTTGTTCTTCCGTATTCATAGAGTGCGATTTCAATTTTAGGTGTTGCTCCATTGCATTTGGCTTTTCCCATGGTACTTACCATATTCCAAAGTTGCGCTTTCGCCTGGTCGATGAGTCCGTCCATACTGTTGCTGACGTCCAGCAAAATGGCTGCTTGAATTTTTTGATTGGAGAAAGCGGTAGGCTCTTCTGTTTCTTTGTCTTTATTTGCTTGAACACAAGATGTTGAAAAAAGTAATGAGCCGATGATGGCTAATGTGTAGATTGTTTTTTGTTGCATATAAAATTTTCGCGCCCTGATAATTTATGCTGTAGGATTCCATAAAAGACTAGTTATAAAAATGGGTATTAAGAAGATTTTAACTTTTGGAGGAAAAACAGAGGTTTTTATTTTACCGCAGAGAAAAGAGTTAAATGAGGTTCCGCAGAGATTTATTTTCCAATATCATAATAAATTAAGCATCAGCGCAAACTCTATTTCTTTATTCTCTGTGGTGAAAACCCCAAATCATCACATTATATTGATTTCCCTTTGTCATATCAGCAATAATCAAGAAATTCGCCAATGCAATTTTCAAGAAAAGAACTTACGAACGAACAACTGATAGATTTATACAAATCGATTTTGTTTCCCCGCATGATTGAAGAAAAAATGCTGGTATTATTGCGTCAGGGAAAAATTTCTAAATGGTTTAGTGGAATTGGGCAAGAAGCCATTGCTGTAGGTGTTACAAAAGCGCTAGATAGTGATGAATGGGTAATGCCTTTGCACAGAAATCTTGGTGTATTTACTTCAAGAGAGATGCCTTTAAATAAATTATTTAAACAATGGCAGGGTAATAAAGATGGTTATAGCAACGGAAGAGAAAGAAGTTTTCATTTCGGAAGTGCTCCACATCATATCTGTGGCATGATTTCACATTTGGGTCCGCAAATGGCTATTGCTGATGGCGTGGCGTTAGCACATAAATTAAAAAAAGAAGAAAAAGTTTCTGTGGCGTTTACGGGTGACGGCGGAACCAGCGAAGGCGATTTTCATGAAGCACTGAATGTGGCTGCTGTATGGGATTTGCCAGTAATATTTATCATCGAAAATAATGGTTACGGATTAAGCACGCCAACCAATGAACAATATCGCTGTAAAAACTTAGTGGACAAAGCCATTGGTTATGGAATAGAAGGAATTCAAATTGATGGTAATAACATTATCGAAGTTTATGAAACGATTAAGGGTGTACGTGAGTTTTGCATCAAAAACCAAAAACCATATTTAATTGAATGTATGACCTTCCGTATGCGCGGTCACGAAGAAGCTTCGGGCGTGAAGTATGTGCCGAAAGAGCTGATTGAAATGTGGGCGGTGAAAGATCCCGTTAAAAATTATGAAGATTATTTACTTCGTCAATTGGTTTTAAAACAAGAACAAATTGATGTATTAAAAGCGCAATACAAAGAAGAGATTGAAAGCGCGTTGGCAACGTGTTTTGCGGCTGCTGAGCCAGTAGCAGATACAGCAGAAGAGTATGGTGATTTATTTGCACCACGCACGCTTCCGATGGCTGGTCCTGCTTCACACGAGACGAAAGAAATTCGCTTGGTAGACGCAATTTCAGAAGGATTACGTCAAGCGATGGAACAACATGATAATCTAGTGATTATGGGACAAGACGTGGCAGAATATGGTGGGGTATTTAAAATCACGGAAGGATTTGTAGAAGCCTTTGGCAAGGAACGCGTGCGCAATACACCTTTGTGTGAAAGTGCAATTATTGGCGCAGCCTTGGGGATGA
>CALCNY010000168.1 GCA_937897585.1 uncultured Chitinophagaceae bacterium
CAACTTCAACTTGCAAGTGATCACAGCAGATCAGCAAGAAGTGGTGGTAAGAATTCTTGATGTTCAGGGCAGATTTATCAAGTCGGTTAAGGTTGCACCTTACCAAACTTTGAATATCGGTTCGGAATTAAAATCTGGTTCATACATGCTGGAAGTGAAACAAGGGAATAATGTGAAGACAACGAGAGTGGTGAAATACTAAAGCCCCCTCGGTCCCCCAAAGGGGGAGATAATTTGGAGATTTGATGATGCTTGAATTAATCATTATCAAATCTTCAAATTAAACCATCATCAAATTATACAAAAGAGCCTACGGATTTAATTCGTGGGCTCTTTTGATTCAAAACCCCCTCGATCCCCCGGAGGGGGAAGAAAGCCCCCTGAGTCACCCAAAGAGGGATGTTTGTCAATTCGGATATAAAAATAATCTTCGTGGTTCTTTGTGGCGAGAGAAAAAATAAATAATAAGAAAGTAATAATAAGAAATAAGGAAGTGGTGGTTAGCTCCGTGAAATTGGATATCGATTGGACCAAATGCCAAACGCCAAACTTTTTTTATTCTGGAACAACTCTCCCTGATTTAGGAAAACTTTCCAATTGTTCTATCCTTAAAATGATTTTTTCAATAACCCGATTGGCGTAAACTATTGAATCTTTTGAGATATAGTCATGAATGTTTTTCAGGTCTTCCAATGCAAGCTCAGACCATATTATTTTTTCCATTTCAACACGGTTTCTTTGACTTTGTCATGAGAAATTGTTTTCCCTTTTTTAATTTGGGATAAACCCTCATTTACTTTTTCAACAAAAACCAGCTTTTCCAGAAGAATATCAAGCTCAAATTCTTTGGGTAATTCCTTCAAGGCTTCCAATACCTTTTCCCTTTTCATTGTATTTAATTTCAAACAAATTAATTATAAATATTTACACGGAAAATAATCTTAGCTAATTAGTTCATGCTTCTTGATAAATAAGATGCAATTAAATCATTTATTAATTGGAAATCATAGAACTCTACATGAGATTTATGTTTTTTTCTGCTCGGAAATCATGATTGTAAAGAACAGATTTATGAAAAAATCTGCTTTTCCGTTTTTTGTAGAAACGGCAATTAACTTCCCCCTTTGGGGGATCGAGGGGGCCCTATCCCTTCTTCATCTTACTACCCCTTCTTCATCTTACTATACCATTCTGCTGTAATGCCCATAAACTCTGCGATATATTTAGCAGGTACATTTTTGATTACAGGGTTGCATTTTTCAATTAAATATTCGTAAATGTCTTTTTTCGAGGAGCCAATCAATACCACTTTTAATTCAGTTTCATTTCTTACAACTTCGGTCATCATTTGAGTGTAGAATAATAACATATCCAGATTTTCAAGTAAGAGTTTATCGAATTCCGGTTTGTGAAATGCTAACAAAGTAGAATTTTTAATAGCAATTAATTCTGTTTTAGTTTTAGCTCCGGTGAATAAACTGTCAACGCATCCCATAAAAGGGAAATAGTCGCTAAGGAAAAAATTGGTGGCTGATTTTTTTTGAGAATCAAAATAATAGCTTCTAGCTACAAATCCACCTTCTACAATAAAATAAGCGTATTGGCTAATTTCTCCAACCTCTACTAATTTCGTTCTGTTTTTTACTGAGATCACTTTTGCAATCTCCAATATTTTATTGATGGAGTTAGGACTTAGTTGATAACTCGAAAAAACGGCTGCAATTTTTTTTTCCTTATTAGTTTTTGGCTTCATTAGGTTGTGAATTTAGCTAAATTTTAAAGCCAAAGTCTGAAAAATATAAAACTTGAACTAGTTCAACTTTTTCGAAACATATTAACATTTTGTTTTCATTTTCTTCCTTTTCCTTTTTAGCGAAATTACTTTCGTGTCCAAAAAGTTGAGAAAAATTTCAATTTCAAAAATTAAAGTTATGAATAACACTGTTCTAGTACCGACAAAATTTAAAAAGTCAATTTCGATTTGTCGGGTAATGGTATCGTTGATTTTGGTAATTATCTCAGCTTCGTTCAGTCAGGCTCAGGTAACGCCAAGTGTTGTTATATCATCCAGCGCAACCAACAATTCTCTTTGTAGAGGAACCGCCGTAACTTTTACAGCAACTCCAACAAATGGCGGCGCCACACCATCTTATCAATGGAAAAAAAATGGTGTTAATGCGGGTACAGGTGCAACATTGACACTAAACAACATCGTAAATAATGAGTTGATTAGGGTTGTTATGACCACTAGTTTAAATGCAGCTGATGTTACCACTACCACAGCAACTTCAAATGCCATTACAACAACCGTAAATAATTTGCCTTCGGTTGTGTCAACAACTCCCGCAAATATCACATCATGTTCATCAACAGGATCGGCTACATTAAATGCCACCCCATCAACCGGATCAGTGATAGATTGGTATGCAAGTACAACTGCAACTACGCCTTTATTGTCATCATCTAATTCATATACCACTCCAAATATTTCAGCCACAACAACTTATTATGCATTAGCAAGAGATACGGTTACAGGTTGTCAATCTAACGGAAGCACAGCACAGTCGATGGCAATAAATTGGGGGCCGAATAATGCCTATATCCAAACAACCAAGCCCGTTACAGGAAGTTTTACAATTGAATTTTGGTTGAATACAACCGGTCTTTCAGGCGCTGGATGTGCAAGTTGGAGATGTGGAGAGGGAATAGTAAGCGCAAACACAGGTGCAAGTAATAATGATTTTGGCATTACGATGTATAATAATTACTTGGCATTTGGATTGGGAAATCCTGATGTTAGTATTGTATCAACTACTTTAATAAATGGTGCTGGTTGGAAACATATTGCTGCTACCTGGGATTCTACCACAGGGGCGATGAAGCTTTATGTGAATGGTGTGCTCGAAGGAACTGCAACAGGAGGAACTGCTTCAAGAAATGGTCAGACTGCTATGCGTTTGGGAGCCTTACTTAATGCACCTGGTAATGGAGCATATGGATTTTCTAGGGGTTCACTTGATGAAGTTAGAATTTGGAGCAAAGTAAAAACTCAGGCAGAAATTTTGGCTAATATGAATAATAATGTAAATGGTCGAGAAGCCTATTTAGCTGAATATTTTAATTTTAATCAGGGAATTCAGTATGGTAATAATAGCGCTGTTACAACTCTGTATGATCTTACGCCAAATGCTTTCAATGGAACATTAAATGGTTTTCAAGGACTAGGAACAGGTGGCGTTCAAGGTAATTATATTGGCGGTTATGGTTTGAATGCAGCACAATATCCGGTAACAGCAACAAAAATTGACATACCAACTGTTGCTTCTTCAACTTCCGGGGCTATCGTTTGTGGTGGCAATTCTACAACAGTTTCTGCAACTGCAAGTGCTGGCGCAAAAATTGATTGGTATGCTGCTTCAACGGGAGGAACGGCACTGGCCACAGGTATCGGTACTTATACCACACCAACGCTTTCTGCTACTACTACCTATTATGCAGAAGCGAGAGATACAACTACGGGTTGTGTTTCAGCATCAAGAACTGCAGTAACGGCAACGGTTAACAGTTTGCCAACTGCAGGTATCACCAACAACACAGGTTCTACAGCAATAACATGTACAACAACATCCATCAGTGTAACTGCAACAGGCGGTGTATCTTACTCATGGAACAATAGTTTAGGTTCATCTGCAAATGCAAGCATCACTGCACCAGGGACATATACAGTTACTGTAACAGGAGCTAATGGTTGTACAGCAACATCAAGCATCACCGTAACAAGAGATATTACTGCACCAACTGCAGGCATCACCAATAATACCGGTTCTACAATATTAAATTGTACAACAACAGCTATCAGTGTAACGGCAACAGGCGGTGCATCTTACTCTTGGAGTAATGGCTTGGGTACATCTGCAAATGCGAGCATCACAGCGCCTGGTACATACACCGTTACAGTAACAGGAGCTAACGGTTGTACAGCAACATCAAGCATTACAGTAACAAGAGATATTACGGCACCAACTGCTGGCATCACCAACAACACCGGTTCTACAATATTAAATTGTACAACAACAGCTATCAGTGTAACGGCAACGGGCGGTGTATCTTACTCATGGAATAATAGCTTAGGTTCATCTGCAAATGCTAGCATCACTGCACCAGGTATCAACACTGTTACGGTAACAGGAGCTAATGGTTGTACATCAACATCAAGCATCACTACCACACAAAATATCACAGCGCCAACAGCAGGCATCACAAATAATACGGGTTCAACATTATTGAATTGTTCAAGAACTTCAATCAATGTAACAGCAACTGGTGGCGTATCATATTCATGGAATAATAGTTTAGGTTCATCAGCTGCTGCGAGCATAAGTGCACCTGGCACCTACACGGTTACAGCAACAGCTGCGAATGGATGTACAGCAACTTCAAGTGTTATCATTACACAGAATATTGCAACTTCAACAGGCGATACAACAGCCGTTGCATGTAACAGCTTTACTTGGTATGGAACAACTTACACTAGCTCAGCTAATCCAACACGTACATTCACCAATGCAAATGGATGTGATTCGGTTGTGACAGCGAGTATTGTAATTAATTATTCAACGACTTCATCATTCAACGATACCGCTTGTAACACATTGACTTTACCTTGGGGACAAACAGTTACAACTTCTGGAAGCTACAACCACACTTACCAAACAGTAAACGGTTGT
>CALCNY010000169.1 GCA_937897585.1 uncultured Chitinophagaceae bacterium
TTTAGTGGGATTTAATTTCTGTTCTTTATAAAGAAAATTATTAAATCTTCGGTATGTAATATTGATTATGGTGTTGATGACTTCATTGGCTTCAGCGGTAAATTTCAAATCACGAATTACAAAATCTTCTGTTCCATGGAGCAAGATTTTTAAAGAAGTTATTTTTTCATGGAGTGATTTTTTTATTAGTTGAACAAATGCTTTTTTAAAATTTATATTTTGAATTCGTGTGGTGTCTATTTCTTTTAAAATAGGGCAGCAGTAATCATCAATAATTACATTTTGATAACGCTCAATTTGCTCCTCAAAATCAAATGCCCCCTTCACCATACTATTTTCTTTATACCATTTAATACATCCTTTGTATAGCTGGAAATATATATTAAGAAAACTATTGTACAGCGGTTCTAGAAGTTGATACTCCTCAGGGTTATTAACTATTGAATTGAAGTCTTTTAAATCAAGTAGTGGTTCATATGTAAATTCAAAAAGTAAAAAGCCATTAGTGATTTTGTAAAATTTTTGATTTTTAATATTTACAAGGCTTGGGAATTCTTTTTTTAAATTTTCATAATTAGCTAATTCTACATTTGGCAAATAAACAGAAACATTAGATTTGGTTTTTAGATCTTCTATTTTCCAAGTAGAAGCATCAAAAATTTTAAACCATTCCATCATAAAAAAATATTTACTTTATCACTTACCGAAACTAACAAAAATCTCAACGAATTTTACGAAACAACCAATTTTTGTTACACGAATGTAACAAACTACAAATCTTGTTACACTGTTGTTACATGTGATATTAATAAAAACGCTGAAATCCTTTACTGGTAATAGTTCTATAAAAAAGATATGTTCCTTTCGTGGGCACAAAAAAAAACCGACCAATTGGTCGGTTTTTTTGTTTTATAGTTAGAAGAAAGTAATTGCTTGCCCAATAATATTTAATCATCAAATTCACTCATTACCAAATTATCACTTCATCAAATTCTCCTAATCCCATCTCCAATTTTCACATCATAAAATTTCACATCAATCCCGAATGTTGATTTGTATTTTTCGCTCATCAATTGAATGAGTAGTTCTTTAGAATCGTTCTTCAATAAAATCAGGCAACAGCCACCGAAGCCGCCACCCATCATGCGGGCACCCGCAACATAAGTTTCATTTAATGCGGTGTCAACAATGAAATCACTTTCTGCACAGCTAACTTCATACTCTTCTGAGAGTCCCTTGTGTGTGTCTGTCATGGTTTTGCCAAGTAATTCATATGCTTTGTCTTTTAAAGCATTTGCTGCAATAGCCACTCGACTGATTTCTTTAACTACAAAATGACATCGTTTGTAAATAGTTTCGCCTAGTTCATTTTTTAATTGTTCAACCATATTAGCAGTGCAATCTCTGAAATTTTTCACTTCAGGGAAATGTTGTTTGATTACCCGAAAACCTTCCTCAACTTCATGTCGCCTGTCGTTGTAACCTGATGTGAGATGGGTATGTTTTACACATGTATCAAATAACAGTAAACCATAGACGCCCAAATCAGCATCGTAATATTCGTAGTCAAGCGTATTGCAATCAAGTTTGATGACTTTATCTTTTTGACCAAACACTGAAGCAAATTGGTCCATGATGCCGCATTTTACACCGGCGAAATTATGTTCAGATTGTTGTCCAATTAAAGCAATATCTTTTTTGGAGAGTTTCAAATCAAACAAATCATTTAATGCAAATGCAAATCCACATTCCAATGCAGCTGAAGAGGAGAGGCCTGCTCCCATTGGAATGGTACTGCTGAAAGCCAGTTGAAAAGATGGAAGCGTAATGTTTCTTTTTTTAAATTCACTGAGTACTCCCAAGAGGTAGTTCATCCACATTTTGTTGATGGGCATTAATTCATCATTGATATTTAATTTGTAGGAATCATCCATATCAATTGCCAAAATTTCAATAGCCATATTGTTATTCTTCCGAATGGAAAAGCATACATATTTGTCTATTGCTGCGGGTAATACATAACCGTCGTTGTAGTCGATATGTTCACCGATGATGTTGATGCGACCTGGAGCAAGGTAAACAGCATCTGGTTCATTTTGAAAATAATCATTAAAACGTTTAAGGTTGTTTGCTTTAAGTTGGTCCTGCATGTAAATATTTCTTTATTATTATTAAGTTATTTATTTTCAAAATGAAAAATTGTTTCCTGGAAATAGGTTTCATTTGGCTTTAAAATAGAAGAAGGGAAATTAGAGTGATTGGGCGCATCAGGGAAATTCTGTGTTTCAAAACAAATGCCGCTTAAGCGATGATAAGTTGCTCCGTCTTTGCATTTTAAATCTTCATGACATTGACCGCCAACATAAATATGCACTGAAGGCTGATTGGTACTAACATTCATGCATAGCCGATTTTCAGGACAATACAAACTTGCTGCATATTGCTGATCCAATACAAAACTGGTGTCTATTGATTGTGGACAAGCTTTGTATTCTTTGAAATCAAATGGCGTATCCTTTACTGTAAGAATATTTCCAGTTGGAATTAATTCTGCATCTGTTTCAAGGTATTGTTTTGCTGTTAATTTCAGTTGAAGGTTTTCGATGCTATGTTGATGTCCTTTTAAATTGAAATAACTATGTTGAGTAAGATTGATTGGATTGTCGGTGGTAGTGGTTGCGGTGAAAATTATTTTTAAACTATTATTTTCTAAAATCTGATAAGTAGCTTTTACTGTTACCGATCCCGGATAATTGTTCTGATTGGCCGGAGTGGTGATTTCGTAAGTCAGGCTTGGATTTTCGTCATTTGTAACATCAATTAAAGTCCAAATTTGATTGCTTAAATTTATTTTGCCACCATGTAAATGATGTTTCCCCAAATTGGTATCCAACTGAATTTGATGTCCGTTTACATTGATGATACCATTATTGATTCGGCCAGCATTCAAACCTACTACAGCTCCGAAAAATGGGGCGTTGTTGTTCATAAATGATTGCTCGTAATTTTCGCCATTTTCAAAACCTAAAACAACATCGATTTTTTCTGAGTTGCCCAATGGGACTTTTAAAGAGGTAATAGTAGCGCCAAAATCACACACAGAAAGTTCCAATCCATTTTTATTTGAGATGGTACTGAGAAAAATTTCACTTCCGTTTTTTGTATTACCAAACAAAGAATATTTTTCGACTTGCAAACTGGAATGCTTCATTTTTAAATTTTATTTGTAAATCAAAAATCGATTACCATGTAGTTTATCAGTCTTGGGTACCCAACAATTTACAAACAAATTATCGGGCAAATCAAAATGCTATATTAATTAAAAATGACCTTTTTAATTTTCAACAGTTGGCTCTGATTTTTAATAATCCTAAATTGTATCGTTATTCATTAATTAAAATGACAGAAGATGTCTCAACAACATAAGGATCCTTTACATGGTGTTACCCTAGAATATATAGTTACGTTTTTACAGATTCATTATGGTTGGGAGGAGTTGTCCTCAAGAATCAAGATTAATTGTTTTATTTCAAATCCAAGTATCAAATCAAGTTTGACATTTCTTAGAAAAACACCATGGGCGAGAAAGCAAGTAGAAATGTTATACATTGAAACAATGAATAAATAATAAGTAAAAATTTAAAAGTTTAAATAATGAATGATGTTATTGACACTACAAAAAGCTGGATTGAGAAAGTGGTTGTAGGATTAAGTTTTTGCCCTTTTGCAGTAAAGCCTTTTAAAGAAGGGAATATTCGTTACAAAGTTGTAGATGGAAAGAGTTTGGAGCAAGCATTGACATCATTGGTTGTAGAAATGATGTTTTTGGATGACAACGAAACAACTGAAACAACATTGATCATTTTCTCAAACAACTTTTCAGATTTCAATAAATATTTAGAACTCTTGGATTTGAGTGAACAGTTACTAGAAAAAGAAGGCTATGAAGGTGTGTATCAAATTGCAAGTTTTCATCCTAAATATTTGTTTGCTGGAACTACAGATGCAGACCCATCGAATTATACCAACAGGTCGCCATATCCGATGCTTCATATTTTAAGAGAAGATCGCTTAGAGCAGGCAATTAAAAAGCATACCAATGCCAATCAAATTCCTGATAAAAATATTCAGAAAGCTAATGAATTAGGAGTTGAATATTTTAAGGATTTAGGATTTTAGACTGATTTTTTTTTAAGTAGCTAGATATAGAAAAGAACAATTTATCTAATTTTATTACTTTAGCACAAATTAAATGATATCATGAGAAATTATTTATTCCTATTATCTACAGTTAAATCATAATCCACAATCATTCTAATTTTTGAATTTTCAGTTTTGACTTATCCTTTTCCCGATAACCTTCTCAGTGTTTTTCAAGACAACTAGACACCCCTGAAAAAAATAAATTCATCCCTAATTTTTGGTAATTCGTCCCAGATCAATTTTATTTAAATTGGTAATCAAGTATTTGCGTTGTAATTATCAAATCTTAAATTGTTAAAATAAACCTCATTTTTGTTAGCATTTGCGGTTTTTAAAAAGTATTTTTGGCCTCAAATCTTATCCAATCCTTTTTAAAGCAACGGCTTTTTTCGATTACCTCTTACTACAATTCAAAATTTTTGAAGCTAAAACATAATTCAATTATTTGTTTCTAATTTTTTTATAAAAAATACTAGAAACGATAATTTGATCTTTTGTTTTATTTTTTCGTGTAACAACTGAC
>CALCNY010000170.1 GCA_937897585.1 uncultured Chitinophagaceae bacterium
CGGTGACTGGAGTTCAGACGTGTGCTCTTCCGATCTGTAATCATTCCATTTGGCGAACTAATGCTGTTTTTTTGTTCAGCAAGTGAGACAAAGCACAAAGAAATGCCCAATAAAAAAAGAATCGACTTTTTCATGTGTGTTTAGGTTTTATTTGTGGCGAAGGTAAAAACTATTTGGAGAGTTAATATTATTTTGGGTGAATAAGAATAAGCATAAGTCAAAATTCAAAAGTAAAAAAAGTGTTTCATCAATTTTGAATTTTTACTTTTTACTTTTTAATTTAGAAATTGCTCTAACTTGCCCAAAAAATTATTATGCGCATCATCAGTTATAATGTAAACGGCATTCGTGCTGCGATAAAAAAAGGTTTTATTGATTGGCTTAAAACCAATCCTGCTGATGTTATTTGTTTGCAAGAAACCAAAGCCACAGAAGCTGATGTAGATATGGCGGAAATTGAGGCTTTGGGCTATGAACACCATTGGTTCAGCGCTAATAAAAAAGGATACAGCGGTGTTGCCATCCTATCAAAAATAAAACCTACTTCAGTAAAAAAAGGTAATGGACATGCTGAAAGTGATTTCGAAGGAAGGGTAATTGAGATGGAGGTTGGTGATATAAAAATTATCAATGCATATTTTCCTTCAGGCACTTCGGGTGACGACAGACAATCTTTTAAATACAAATGGTTGGATGAATTTTTTGTTTATCTCGAAAAAGAAAAAAAGAAACATCCCAAATTGGTTTTATGTGGTGACTATAATATTGCTCATCATGAAATAGACATTCATGATCCCAAAGGCAATAAAAATACAACCGGATTTTTACCTGAAGAAAGAGCCTGGATGACTAAATTTTTGGAATCAGGATGGATTGACAGTTTCAGAGAATTTCATAAAGAACCACATCGTTACAGCTGGTGGAGTCAGCGTTTTCCAAGTGTTCGATTGAATAACAAAGGCTGGAGAATAGACTACATCACGGTTACAAATGAATTGAAAAGTCAATTAAAAGATGCTGAAATATTTCCGGATGTAAAACACAGCGATCATTGTCCGGTATTTTTGGAAATTAAAAATTAAAAATCCTGCCCCGATATCTCGGGGTTAAAATTTATAATGCCATGTTCATTTATAATGTCACGATTAAAGTGAGAGCAGATATTCAAGATTCATGGTTGACCTGGTTGCAAGAAGAGCATATTCCTGAAATATTGGCTACAGGCTGTTTTCATGAGGCTACTGTATTGCGTTTGCTTGAAGTAGATGACACAGAAGGACCCACATTTGCAGTTCAATATAAAGCGGAATCCAAAGGTCAATATAACCAATATGTAGAAAAGCATGCTGGTATTTTACGTCAAAAATCCTTCGACAAATGGGGTGATGCTTTTATTGCATTCAGGTCGGTTATGCAAGTTGTTAACTAATTGTGCAAAACAAGTATTTGCATTTTTTTCTTGTCTTCATTTTTATCATTAATCGCTTACAAGTCGCATGAATAAAGGATTTCAGAAGAAACCTCACAAAACCCTTGTCCACAAAGAGTTTCAGCGTTTTTGGTATTTTTGACTTTGTTTTCAAATCTGCTCAATCCCTTTCTGAATGTGGATTGTAGCCGATTTTTAAAATTTCAAAAAAATAAAAAATAATTTTGTAGGATTTAAAAACCTTCTATATTTGTCGCAGTTAAAATCTTTCAAAAACTCTATTATGAACAAAGCTGAATTAATCGCGAAAATCGCTGATGACGCCGAAATCACAAAAACTCAGGCAAACGCTGCTGTTGATTCTTTTATCGAAGCAGTAACAAAAACTTTGAAAAGTGGTAACAAAGTTACTTTAGTAGGATTTGGTACTTTCTCAGTTACCAAAAGAGCTGCTCGTAACGGTCGCAACCCTCAAACTGGTGCTGTTATCAAAATCAAAGCTAAAAAAGTTGCTAAGTTTAAAGCTGGTAAAGAATTATCTTCTAAAATCTAATTAGGAAGAAAAAAATTAAAAGCAAGACGTATATTTGCGTCTTGCTTTTTTATTACAATCTAAACAACAAATATTTTATACAATGGGACGCGGAGACA
This sequence comes from uncultured Chitinophagaceae bacterium, assembly GCA_937897585.1. Taxonomy (GTDB): domain Bacteria; phylum Bacteroidota; class Bacteroidia; order Chitinophagales; family Chitinophagaceae; genus Ferruginibacter. Next base: position 2,081 of record CALCNY010000170.1, read on the forward strand.
TCAGAACAAAAAAAGGAAAAACATTTGCAGGTAGCTTTGGAAAGACAAGACCTGCTAAATCTAAAACAGCTACAAAAAATGCAGCTGCTAAGAAAGCGGCAAAAAAATAATTTATTCTTTTTCCTATCCCACTTAAAAATGGGATAGGAAAATCATTAAGGAGCCAGCCTATCAATAGTCCAGCCTTCATTATTTTTTTTATACTCAATACGATCGTGTAATCTTCCCGGTCTGCCCTGCCAGAATTCTATTCTTGACGGCTTTATTATATATCCTCCCCAATGTGGTGGCTTTGGAATTTCATGATCTGAAAATTGCTGTTCATAATTTTTAAAACGCTCTTCAAGAAAGTCTCTTGACGGAATGACTTCGCTTTGTGGTGATGCCCATGCTCCTATCTTACTTTCAACAGGTCTGGATTTATAATAAGCCGTGCTGTCTTCCTCACTGATTTTCTCAACAACACCCTCAATTCTTACTTGGCGTTCTAGCTCTTTCCAAAAAAATACAACAGATGCTTTGGGATGTATCAACAACGACTTGCCTTTCCTACTTTCATAATTAGTGAAGAAAACAAATCCCTTTTCATTGAAATCTTTTAATAAAACAATTCTTGCTGAAGGATAGCCATCTTTATTTACAGTGGCTAATGTCATGGCATTTACTTCTTCGATATTGCTTCCAATGGCCTCATTCCACCAAATGGCAAATTGATCAATAGGATTTTTAAGGACATCATTTTCAGACAACGAACGCAACATGTAATCTTTTCTTATGGCGGATATATTTGACATATTTTTGTTTTAGTCTGCTGCATTTATATTTATTCCTGCAGTTTTAATTTCTTCCAGTTCTTCTTTTAAAAATTGATTGTCGAGTTGAGCGATTTCCAAACTGCTTTCCAATACTGCAATTTTATTTTTCATGTCTTTCAATTTCTTGTACATTCCAACCGCATCAGACAATTGATTATTGTTGTCTTCCAGGGCAATCATGGAACTTTTTAATTGCTCACGTAAACTATAATATTCTTTTTCTATGGCAATGCTCTGAATCAATTCCTCTTCCATAGCGTTTTCTCTTTTTACTGCACCAATATTTTTTTGTTGTGCTTCTTTTACAAATTGTTGCATTTGTTCCACGTGATACAACTGTTGGTCGTATCTGCTTTGCAACTCGGTTATTGACGCTACTTTATTTTTCAGCATCAACAATTCCTCTTCTCTCAAACCAATAAGGTATTCAAGATCATTGAGTTCAAATTGTAATTGCTCATTTTCTTTTTTTAACAGCGAAATCAGGTTATCGTTTTGCATGGTGTTTTGAGAAAATAAATGTAAGCAATTATGGCGGTTTATTATTACATTAGCTGTCCGAAACAAGCAACAATTTCCTTGAATAAAGCATCTTTATACAACGTAGATTTCAAAAAAAACGAAAGCATTTTGACTGAAGATCAACTTGTTAGAGGTTGCGTGCTCAAAAACGAGGCTGCTCAAAAAGCGGTTTTTGATTTGTATGCAGGGAAAATGCTTGGTGTTTGTATGCGTTATGCCCGAAACAATGCCGATGCAGAAGACATGCTTCAGGATGCATTCATCAAAGTTTTTGATAAAATCAAACAATTTAAAAGTGAAGGTTCTTTTGAAGGTTGGATAAGGAAAATTGTAGTAAACACAGCTCTGAAAAAATATTCTTTGATTCGTTATGATAAAGAAATTATTGGTCACGAAGGTGTATATACAGAACAGTTTTTTTCAACAGAGCAAGGTGCATATGCCCATTTGTCTGAAAAAGAATTGCTACAACTCATCAATAATCTTCCCGATGGTTACAGATTTGTTTTCAACATGTATGTAATTGAAGGTTATAGCCATGATGAAATTGCTACCATGTTGGGCATTCAATCAGGAACCAGCAGAAGTCAATTGGCGAAAGCAAGAATGATGTTGCAAAAACAAATTTTAAAAAGTAAAAAATTAGCAGTTTAAAATAACTAAGAAAAACATGCAATTTAAAGTACCATTTGATGATCATTTAAAAGAGCAGCTGGGCGATTACCGTCCTGCCGTTCCAGATCATATTTGGGAAAATGTAAAACAAAAAAAGGATAAAAAAAGACCTTTCTTTTTCTTTCTGCGCAACCCGAATTTCATCATCATACTCTTATCAATTGTTGCTACTGGAAGTTTAATGGGATATTTATTATTTCACTCCAGCAATAACGAAACAGCTTTTGCAAATCAATCACATTCGTTACAGCAAAGGAAATACATTTCAAATTCATCTGTTACAAACGAGGTCGACATTGCTCAAAACAAAGTAAATAATAACAATTCTACACTCAATGATAAAGCTTTAAAAGAAATGTCTATTGAAGAGAATGATGCTAATGAAAAAGTCTCTGGAAAAAAAGTGGGTAGTCGAGTAAATCAGCCTGCAGAAAACAATAATCCTCAAATTCAACAACAAGCTGAACAAAATAATTTCAGTAAAAAACAGTATAAATCAATTAAAGCAAGAACTTCTCTTTCAATATCACAGCCATCGATAGACGAAGATGTAAATATCAACGAAACCCTTACTGATGCTCAATTTTCGAATGAGTCACAATTATTTTCTTCGCCTCAGGCTGTTGATTTGATTTCATTGAAACACGCTACAAAACCAGAGTTGAAAACACCATTGAAAATCAATCTGAATATTCCTTGTCCTGATGACAATAAAAATCCTGCTGCCAATAAAAAGTATTTCGAAGTCTATGCTGCTGCTGATTATTTGTTAAGACAATTTTCAGACACGCCAAATTCTACCTATATGCGAATGAGGAAGGAAAGTACAAGTTTCGCCTCAGCTTACAGTACAGGCATAAGATTCACAAAAGTTTTTAATAATGGTTTCAATATCAGAGCGGGATTGAATTACAGTCAGACCAATGAAAAATTCAAATTTGTACAAGGTAATATCATACAAGTAGTTTTCATCATCAATGCAACAGGCGACACGATTGGAAGTTACCAAACCTCAAGCACCAGATACAAAACAAGTTTCAATCATTACAAAACACTTGATATTCCTATTACAATTGGATACGAAACTTCAAGAGGAAAGTGGAATGTGAATTTCAATACGGGATTGATTGTAAACATACATAGCTGGAATCAAGGAGAGGTTTTGAACGATTCTATGCAACCCGTTGATATCAGCGGGATGAGCCACAATCCTTATCAATTAAAAACAAATATCGGAATCGGTGGAGTCGGAGCGGTTTCTTGTTATTATTCATTAAATGACAAACTAAGTATTTTGGCTGAGCCTTATGTGAGGTACAATTTTTCCTCAATGAGCAAGGCAGAAATTACATTAAAACAAAAATATCATACTTCCGGAATTAAATTCGGAATCAGATTAAATCTATAGCAGGCAACAATTTTTATAAATGCTGTATCTTAATAAAAGAACATGAACAACCAAATGATGAACCGCTTTTTATTTTTTTCTTTTTGCTGCATAATCTGTGTTGGATTATTTTCATGTGAGAAGAACACCGATATTATTGTTCCGGATCCAAATCAATTGAATGGACCAGATACAACTTGGTACAATACCCTAACCGAAAATATGAGTGCAATTGCACTTAAAAACGACATACAGAGTGGATATGATATAGACACCGTTTCGCTAAATGGAGGTACTGGATTGAGTTTTATAACAGCTTCTGAATTACATTTCTCCATAAATCCGGGAAGCATTATTACAGGCACGGGTAATGTATATTTAGGAAACATGATTGTAAAATCCATGTATGCAAATTCAATAGGAAAGTCTGCTTTGATGATGAAACAAACTCTCACTAATTTTGGCCATTTACTCTCTTCAGGAGGTACATTTTTCGTCGCCTTTTATAATTTAAATAATGAGGAATTGTTTATTGCGCCTAACAATAATATCAGTGTTACGTATCATTCTGAAAATAATTACTCTGGCATGAAATTATTTGTAGAGAATCAAATTGATCTATTGTATTCAAATTGGGAAAGACCTGCAGATTCATCTCAAAACAACATCACAGTTTTTTCCGACTATCATACTGCTCATTTAAATCATACCGGCTGGGTAAATTGCAGTACAGAAGATTTTTACAATAACCAGCTATCAAAGATTTCATTGCATTTGCCTTCTAATTACACGAATGCCAATACCATTGCATTTCTATCTTTCGGCGACTTGAAATCTGTTATAAATTTTGATGCTGATGTTTCAGGTAGAATCTTTAAAACAGGTTTTCTTCCTGCAGCTAGGCAAGCCATTGTAACCGTAATATCAAAACAAGGTGGGTATTATTACATGAAACAAAAGAATATTACCACTTTATCTACTGCAACTTCTGGTGGATATCAAGTTATCAATCTTACGCCTGTAATTACTTCAATTTCGGAGTTGAAAAATAGTTTGAGTAGTTTGTAATGGCCTATTAAATCCCCCAAAGGGGAACTTTCTCTTGCCAGAAGAAATCAATATAACAAAGTTCATTGCTTTTAATATTCCAATATGGGCATAGGCATCAAGACCCTCTTTTGGAGTGGGGTTGCGGGTGAGGCTATCTGACCAACACAATCTTCCCCGATTTAATCACCCCATTATCTCCTCTAATTGAATAGAAATATGTTCCCGATGGTAATTTACTGCCGGCTGCATTTTTCCCATCCCAAACAATCAGATATTTTCCTAAAGGAACACTGTTATTATAATCCCATCTTCTTACTAATTGGCCCAAATCATTGTGAATCAAGAAATGTAAATTTTCAGCATTCTTGATTTCAAATTCAATTTTGGTTTGATCTGAAAAAGGATTTGGATAGATGTTATCTCGGATATCGTAATTGCAATTGTACAACGTTGGTGTTACATTACTTACTAGCGTTAATGAATCGTTTACCGGTGGTGGTGAGGTTGAATCATAGCAATTGTTGGTGCTGCTGATAAAATAAGTTGCAGAAACATCTTTATTATGATGAGTAGCATCTTCATTCGCAGGCAAATAAGTTCTTACATAATCTACAGTAACTCCTGCAGGCGCAACGGTTACACGCATGTGACCTGAACTTGCCTGTATGATTCCTTCGTGATATCCATAATCAGATGCATAATTTACCACATCACTGTTGGATGGATTTGGATGACTTGGCTGAGGTGTTTCCTGATATACCAGACAATCTTTTTCTTGCTTGCCATAAAAATGATCATGACCATGAAAGAAGATATTTACTTTATGTTCTTTTAATAAATCTTTAATGGGCTTATACCAACCCGGTCTGTAAAAAGCAAAAGAATCTTCGCCATTTAAACTTTTACCACCCCACTCATATCTGTCGGCAAATTCAACACCACCGCGCCCATCGGGATCGCCACCAATAATTTGATGTGCAAATACGAATTTGAATTTTTTGCTGTCATTATCTTCAAGTGTTTTCTTCATCCAGTCGTATTGTGCTTTACCCAAAGTCCATCTCCAACCATGAAGTGAATCTGGTTTAATTGATGTATACCAATATGGATCAAGTACAATAAATAATGCATCTCCCCATGTCCATGAGTAATAATTTTCTCTTTGTCCTACAATAGCCTGATGTGAAGTATCTCCTGAATAAAAACCATCAGGTGCAGGATTCATAAAATATTTTTTTCTATCAAGCGCATCCCAAATGGCAATATTATTAGTTGAGTCAATTCTTGCACCTACCCTATTCCAACCTGCTTCTCCTTCGTGATTTCCTAATGCAATGAATAATGGAACCGAATGTGAAGATATCTGATAGAAATTACGGAAGACATTGCATCTGTAAGTAATCGTATCACGCGGAATGAGGTTGGTCGTTCTGTTTTTTAATTTATCTGTCATTAAAAAATCGCCCAAATCAATCATAAAATCTGGATTGTCGGATAGTTGATTTTGTAAACATTTTGCATATAAAGTAGAATCGCTTTGTTCATCAGAATGAGGATCAGCTTCTACAACAAATGAAAATGTGCTACCCGGATTTCTTTGTGTGTGAAAGAAATGTTCCGCTCTAGATGTTGCTGTGTTTGTTCCTGGTACACGATGTCTGACACGATAATAATATTTGGTATCAGGTTGCAAACCGGTTAATGTAATTTCTGCCGGAAGATTTGCTGAAAATGGATTCCATTGAGTTTGATTTGGATAAGTACCGGATGTAGTTCCATATTGAACTTGCATTTCAGCACTATCGGAAAAAAACATTTGAATTGTAACACTGTTACTGGTGGGCCTGCCTAACAACTCTGAATATCTGACGGTTTGGGCATTACCTTTAATCATGAAAAGGAAACAAACTCCTATGAGCAATAGATTTTTTTTCATTGAAAATTTTTAAAGTATTAAAATTTAGTTGTTGTTAATATAATCAATGTTGAATCAAAATCTTTTTGATGGTATTTCCCTGATCTGAATTTATTTTCAAGAAATAAACCCCAGTTGAATATTTACTTACGTCAATTGAGTTGGCGTTTCCTTTGAAAATAGCTTGTCCAATACCATTGATCAATTCAGTTTGCAAATTGGTAATTGAAGTATTGAACCTTAAGTTAATGACGGTTTTTGCAGGATTTGGAAAAACGCTTACAAAATCAGATGTAGTAGCTATATTACATACTCTTCTGATACTGTCGGTAGGCGGTGTTCCTGTACAACCTGCAGGTAAAGATGTATAAGTCCTGGTTTGGAAACCACTGGAATCACAAACGGACCAATTGCCATAAGTAAACTGGCAAGGAGTTATAATACAATCACCAATAGTATAAGATAAAGCAATTTCCCTGTTTTTATGAACACCCATAGTATCTGCAGGTAAATAAGCGCGAACATAGTCCACTTTTACACACGATGGAGTGACTGTTACTTTTATATGTCCTGTTCCGTCTAGTGTATCTGCCGTGTATGCATCAGCGTTAGCCAGCATGCCAATTTCATAAGTAGAATCAGCAGCCATTGGACAAGCCTGATATGTTATGCCATCCAACATTTCATGAGCGAATACATGGTCGTGCCCCTGAAAGAAAATGTTTACATGATTATCAATGAATAATTGATGAATGGGTTTGGTCCATCCTTCTGAAGCGGGTCTGTTGGCATCAAAAGTATATCCGTTTCCTGTAGTACCAGTTACTCTTTGATAACCTCCCCATTCGTTTGTGATAGCATTGGTTATACCGCCTCTGCCTTCACCTCTGATGTGATGAGCGAAAACAAATTTATATTTGGCAGTACTGGTTTCTAATGTTTTTTTCAACCATAAATATTGTGTTATTCCAAGTGTCCAATCCCAACCGGTTGGTTTGGCTGAAGTATCGGAACGGCTATCATATCTATACGGATCCAACACTACAAATAATGCATCACCCCACGTCCAGGAATAATAATTTTCTGGATTGCCAATTCCCCAAGACTCATGAGTAGTATCACCGGCATAAAAATTATTGGGGGAAGGATTCGGATAATACTTTTTTCTTGCCAAAGTTGCATTTACAGGCATATTGTTGGGAGCAGGTATAGGAAAACTGAAATGATGTTTTCTTTCCCCCTCATGATTTCCCAAGGCTATGAAAAAAGGAATGGAATGACATATTTGCCCTAGTAAGGGTCTGTAATTGTAATGTAAAGTATCTATTTCTCCGGCAGTAATCGTGTAAGTATGATCAAGGTAGCTGTGATCATCACCAAAAATATCACCAAGTGATAACATGAAATCAGGGTTGTCTTTGGCTTCGTTATCTAACGTCACATTATACATGTTGATGACGCCTTTTTTGTCGTATAAATGTTCGTCAGCTTCAATGGTAAAAGTAAATGATGAACCAGGTAGTCTTTGTGTTTGAAAGTAATATTCAGGTGAAAAAAGATAATTATTAGATCCGGTTCCTCTGTATTTTAATCTATAATAGTATTTTGTGTTGGGAACAAGGTTATGCAAATCTATTTCATTTGGAATTTTTGTCAGGCAACTGTTTGCCGGAGTAGTGTTGGGATAGTTTCCAGTTTGAGTGCCATATTCGATATAAACATCTGCGTTTTGATAAAACATAACGCTAGCTGTAATTGAAGTGTCTGTTGGCCTGCCAAGGATGATATCGTATTGCTGAGCATTTGCGGAATTCTGTAAACAACAAATTAAAATGAAGCATTTTAAAAAACGAATAGCCAACTTAGAATTCATTATAATATTTATTTAAAAAATGGGAAAATAAAATTACTCCTTTTTAAACAAGGGTACCCGTAGACTAACTTCAAATAATAAAGTTTAAGCGCCATTAAACTAATACAAAAAATAGAGTCAAATGCCGGCTGAAAAATTATTTATACCTTTCTACGACAAAAATCGTATTTTAGTTTTTCAGTTAAACTATAAAATTCTAAAAGGTATTGTATCAATTTTTGACTTAAATAAAAATTCATGAAATTTTCGGTTTTGCTCATCACTATTTGTTTTTTTTCATTTTTTTCTTGCAAAAAAAACACCCCTTCAAACAGTAACTCAGTTTTAGCTTCAATCAGCTCGTTTTCACCGGCATCAGCAGGAGCGATTGGTTCAACGATAACCATCAATGGTTCACATTTTACGGGTACTACATCAATAACCATTAATGGTACAACTGTTACTAATTATACTGTTGTCAATGATTCAACAATAACATTTACAGTACCAACCGGAGCTACAACCGGAACCATTACAATTACCAATGGGGCAGGCACTTACTCTGGAGGTGTATTCACCGTTGGTGTTTCCAAATTAGTGGCTTACAGCTCAGCGTTTGTCAATAATGGGTTATATCCTAAATTATACACTTGCGACAGTACAGGTATTTCACCTCCGATTGCATGGAGAGACGCACCTGCTGGAACCAATGCTTATGCTATTACCATGCATACGATTACACCAACACCTCCCAATCATGTGTACATGGTCGTTTATAATTTACCCGCCTCAGTACTAAGTGTACCAGAAAACAATACGACAGTAGGTACTTATGGTGCCAACACATTTGCTAATCCATTGAAATATGAACCGCCTTGTTCACAAGGGCCGGGCTTGAAATATTATTATATCACTGTTTATGCGCTCTCACGCCAACCGACCTTAACGGTACCACAAAGCCAAGTAACTATGGATGTTTTACAATCAGCTATGAGTGGTATTACTTTAGATACTTCAATGATTACAGTTGGTTATGCCAGACCATAATTTTTTAAAAAGTAAAAAATAAAAAGTGAAAAAAATCATCAACTTCCTCTTGTATTTCATAGTATTTGCAGCAGGATCATTTGCACATCCGGGCGGACATTATTCTAAATCTGATATTTCAACATTACACCATTGGGAAGCACAAAAAAACAATGAGAAAATTGTCGGCAATTACATGATGTCTAACAAAGATTTTATTTTGATTGAAGGTGTTGAAGGAAAAATATGGAGATTGAATGTCAGTGAAATGACAGCCAATGATATCAATTATTTGAATTCAGAAATAAAAACAATCAATAAAAAAAATGGCATCAATCTTCCACTGATAACCGATGTACATACCAACACAACATGGGACTTTCAGTATATTTTCAAACTGGCACTACTGGCAATTGTTGCAATTGGATTTTATTTTATGAGTATGCTGGCTTTTAAAAATAATTTTCAAAAACAATGGCAGTTTTCATTCTCAGTATTGGCTTTGTGTTTTTCAGTAATGTTCTTTCTTTCTTGCAAAAAGACAATACCAACACCCGGCGGCAATGGCAACAATAACATTGACAGCAATTTCATTCCTAAATCTTCCACTTCATTCATAGATTCTGCATTTGGACCTTATAAGCCACTTATTTCAACCACTTGGGACACAACTTATTTTTATGTCAACAGCGGAGGAATTCCCAGTCACAATATGATGATCGGCATTACCAGCTGGCAGCAACAAGTTCCCATTCCACAGGCATATTCAGGTACCAATCACTGGAGCATTCCTTTACAGCCTGTATATGCGGCAACTCCTTTAAGTACAAGATATAATTTCATGAAAGGCGCTGTTGCCATTGCCGTTAATGGTATTCCCATTTTCAATGCTTTGAATAACAGAGGAGAAGATTCTTATGCTATTGGCGAATTGGATAACTGGGGAGGACATTGCGGAAAGGCAGACGATTATCATTACCATGCCGCTCCTTTACATTTGTCAGGAACTTCAGGATTGATGCCAATTGCATTTGCTCTAGATGGATTTGCTGTATATGGAGCTAAAGAACCAGATGGCACTACCATGCAAAGTTTAGATACTTGCCATGGACATATTTATAACAATGGTGTATATCATTATCATGGCACCACCACTTATCCTTATGTGGTAGGTTCAATGAGAGGTAAAGTTTCTATCGATCCAACAACACCTGCACCTGAAAATCAAATTTTACCACAAGCATTCGCTCATGGTGTCAGACCACCGCTTACTCCGCTGAGAAATGCAGTAATCACTGATTTTACTTCTCCTACTGCTAATGCCTATAATTTAACCTATCAGCTAGGTAATCGTCAGGGACATGTAAATTATAATTGGGATAATACAGGCCATTATCATTTTACTTTTATTGATACAGCAGGCGTAACGACTACAGCAGATTATTAATTACTGAATAATCAAAAGCAATATTTTTTTATTACTTTAGCCCACCATTTAAAACGGTGGGCTATTTATTTCATTCTCTCTTTAATTTGAAAAAAAATGAAAAGATTATTTTATTTCAGCTTTATATTTTTATTGTTCTCTTGCAAAAAAACACCAGTAGACAATTCAGGTAATGGCAATGGAAACGGTAATGGAAACAACAACAATTCAGCAGTAATTTTTGAAAGATTCATTACGCCTTCAACAGTGAATCCATTGGTAACCAGCTTTAATAGCCAGCATTATATTTATGTTGATACAGTAACCTTGAAGAATAAATTGTTTGTCTTTCTTCCCGGAACAACAGGCTCTCCTCAATTTTACAAGCTGATTGTAAAAAAAGCGGCATCAATGGGCTATCATTCAATTGGTTTGATGTATCCTAATAATAGTGATTTATATACAGCCGCTGCTTCCAATGCTGATAATACTCAATTTGGTAAATGTCGTCAGGAAATTTTTGATGGCACTGATCAGTCAACAGGTGTTAATGTGAATTTTTCAAATTGCATCAAAACAAGATTACATGATTTGTTGGTTTATTTACAACAACAAGACACAACGCATAACTGGGGTCAATTCATGTTAAATAATGAAATCGATTGGAGTAAAATTATAATTGCAGGTCACTCACAGGGAGGTGGACACGCATTATACATTTCAAAACAAGTAAGCGTGATAAGAGCTATTAGTTTTTCTTCAATAGACTGGAACAGCAATTTGGGAAGAAGTGCCGATTGGGTTACACAGTCTGGCGCTACTGATGTAGCAAGATTATATTCCATCAATGGCATTGCTGACCAGATATTCAGTTACGCCAATGTACAAACGCAGTTAGCGGAAATGGGTTTTACCGGGCCGGCAGTAAGTATCGATTCCAATCAACCGCCTTATTTAAATAGCCATACACTAACCACAACGGCTACACCAGCAACTAGTGTGTTATTTCCTGATCACAATGTTACTTGCCTTGATTCTTATGTGCCTAAAAATAATACCGGAGGCCCAGCAGTCAATTTCGACAAAGCATGGGAATATTTAATTGGGAATTGATTTTTTGCACTTTGATTAAATTAATTTACAACTCAGTTATTATCTATTTTCTAATATGGATTAGGAGGTGGAATCACCATTAAATTAGGAAAGGATAAATAATATAGTTTTTTAAATTTTTTCATAGCCAATTGTTCTAAACCATTGGCTATTTCTTTTACTATCTACATCAAATCCAATTTGCCATCACACACTTATGGTGATTCTCAGCACGAAAAACGCTGATATGTATCACACCTCAGATTAGGGCACTTATTGGGTCAAACAAACTACTTTCACGCTAATATTGTAGCAACAATGTGAACAAAATCTCACGCATGATTGAACAAGTTTACCAAGACACACATAATTCCAATCAGTATGAAGCATTTTTTAAACATGCATCAATTGGAATTATTATAGTAAACCAAAGCGGAGAGATTATCAATGCCAATCCTTATTTACTTAGTTTGTTTGCTTATGATGAGGCAGATATTATTGGTAAGAAAATTGAAATATTGATTCCCGGTAGATTTCATACCCATCATGTTGACCATCGTGACGCTTTTAGTAAAAATCCCAAATCCCGCCCCATGGGTACGGGTATTGATTTGTTCGGATTGAAAAAAGATGGCACTGAGTTTCCTGTTGAAGTGAGCTTGAGTCATTATAACAACAATGGCGAAAAGTATATTTTTGGTTTTATCACAGATAACACAAAAAGACTTTCAGATAGAAACAAAATTTCACAATTAAACAATGACCTTGAATCCAGTGTAGATAATCGGACCAAAGAACTGACTCGTACTTTACAAGTTCTCGAATTGCTGAATGAAAAACATGAAATTACTTTAGCCAATCAGAAAGCTATTTTGGATAACGCACGCGTTATGTTATATGCCATGAATGAAAAAGGACTGATTCAGTTCTTTAATCCTGAGGCCACCAGACTAACCGGTTACGAAGCATCGGAAGTTGTTCTTAAACACACGCCCACATTATTTCATCGTCAAGAAGAAATTGAAGCTTGCAGAAAAGAATTGCTTGAAGAATTTCAGATAGATGCTCCTAATGATTTTGAAGTCATCAAACAAAAAGCATTGCTTAATCATATAAACACGATGGAGTGCGGTTTTGTAAACAAGCAAAAAAAGGAAGTACCCGTTTCACTTACAATAACTCCAATTAGAGACAAACAAAAAAAGCTTATTGGTTTCATGGGCGTGGCCATAGATATTTCAGAAAGAAAAAATGCAGAAATCAATTTATTGGAAGCTTTAGAAAAAGAAAAAAAATTGGGTGAAATGAAAAGTCGATTTGTATCCATGGCTTCTCATGAATTCAGAACACCATTAAGTACTATACTGTCATCTGCTTATTTGGTTGAGAAATATTCCGAATTATCAGAACAACCTAAAAGAGAAAAACACATTAGTAGAATTATTTCCGCAGTTAATAACCTAACAAACATTCTGAATGAATTTTTAAGTGTGGGTAAAATTGAAGAAGGAAAATTGGTATTGAATATCTCCACATTCAATGTAAAAAAACTAATTGAAGGTATTATTACCGATTTAAAATCAATGCTGAAACCTGGACAAGAAATTATTTTTTCCCACGAAGGAACAGAAGAGATAATATTAGACAGCTCCTTATTAAAAAATATCATTCTCAATCTAATTTCCAATGCTATTAAATTTTCATCAGAACATTCACCAATTCATATTTCATGTTCTCATATCGAAGATGAATTTATTATAAAAGTTAAAGACAAAGGCATTGGTATTTCTAAAGAAGATCAGGAACATTTGATGGATAGATTTTTCAGAGGTGCAAATGCAGTTAATGTTCAAGGCACCGGATTGGGATTACATATTGTTTCAAAATATGTAGAATGTATGCAAGGAAAAATGAGTTATGAATCTGTGCTCAATGAAGGAACCACTTTTACGATAATTTTCAAACCCTCTATATTAA